>NZ_JBFRDL010000008.1:0-122125 GCF_052113525.1 Rhodococcus sp. TAF43 | reverse complement strand
GCCGCAATGTGGTCGAACGCCAGTTTTGCCATGTGAAACAGTGGCGCGGCCTGGCCACTCGCTACGACAAACTTGCCATCGTCTACCGATCCGCAGTGGTCTTGAACGCCATCATCGCCTGGACACGGCATTTGTCAGACATGCCCTAGTGCTCGACCGACTTCGCGAGCAGCGGCAGCGCCCGGAACGGCACCACCTGCGAGAGCACCACCACCGACACCGACCGCGCGACGGTCGCCGAATGATGCAGTTCGATGAGCAGCGTCTGCAGGTCGTCGTGCGACGCGGCCGCAACGCGGCACAGGACGTCGCCGACGCCGGTGGTGGCCCACGCCTCGACCACCTCGGGGAACTCCTCGAGTTCCTTCGTCAGCTGCCCCAGCGAGCCCTGCGCGATCTCCAGTGTCACGAACGCCTGCACCGGGTATCCGGCTGTGCGCAAGTCGATCTCGGGCCCGTAGCCGGTGACGATCCCGGACTCCTCGAGTCGGCGCAGCCGGGCCTGGACGGTTGCTCGCGCGACCCCCGCCCTACGGGAGAGTTCCAGCACCCCGATCCGCGGCTCGTCCCGCAGCCGCGTGATCAGGTCGACGTCGAGAGCATCGAGTCGGTGCCCACCCCGATCCACGACTGGTCCGGACTCTCAGGGCGTGACTCGGGAGCGGGCGACGATCACCGGGCACTGCGCGTGGTAGAGCAGTGACTGGCTGGTCGAGCCGAGGACGGCGCTCTCGAACCCACCGAGGCCGCGGCTGCCGACGACCATGGCGCGCGCCGACGCACTGAGCGAGACGAGGTGCTTCGTGGGGCCGGCCTTCGCGATCACCGTTTCGGCGGACACCGACGGRAACTTCGCGCCCCAAGTCGCGATCAGCCGGTCGATGCGGCCGCGGGCCTCCTCGTCGGCCTCCTGGCTGCCCCGCCGGCGCCGGGCGTGAATCGCGATCAAGTCGGCGTGCCGGATCGACGCCTCCTGCATCGCGGTGCCAACCACGATGTCGGCACTATCCGAATGGTCCACACCCGCAATGATCGGGCCGGACGTGGGCGGCACGGGGCTGCCGTCGGCGCCGCGGATGATCGCGACCGTGCACTTGGCGTGGTGCGCCAGCGACAGGGCCGTGGAGCCCAGCACCATCCGCTCGAAGAAGCCGGCACCGACCGAACCGACGACCAGCAGGCTCGCGTTCTCGGACAGATCGACGAACGCGCGATTGACCCGGCCGCGCAGCAGTTCCACCTCGACGTCGACGGTGTAGTCCTCGACGGTGGCGGCCTCGCGGGCGGCCTTGAGGGATTCGCGCCCGAACGCCTCTTCTTCCTCGAGGTCGTCGGCGACGAACGGGAAGTCGTTCTCGGTGTCGATGACGTGCACCAGTTTCAGCGGCACCTTGCGGGCGTGCGCCTCGACGACCGCCCACTTGACGGCATGGATCGCGGCGTCGGATCCGTCGACGCCGACGATCACCGGCCTGGTCTCGTTCGCTGGTGACATCGTCCACTCCGATCGCCTCGGTGCTGCACATTCGGTATCAGACTAACGGCGAAACCCGTCCGGGGGCGTGAGCTTGGGACGGCGGTGCCGGAGAGGTTCAGGAGGCGATTTCGTCCGACGGATCCTGATTCGTCCGGTTGACTGCGGCTTCCTCGAACTCTGTGAGACTCGCGCGGATCAGGGCGACGTATCTGTCGGTGTCGGGCATCATCCCGCGGTCGGCCATCACGGTCAGTGTCAGGTCTCCACCAGCAGCGGCCGCCAGGAAATGACGCAGACCGTCCCCGTCCACCGGCGGCTGCCCGCCGAACACCGCCGCGGCCGGCGCACCGTTCAGGGTGAGGCTGTCGACCCCGAATGCCACGTTGCTGATCATGGTGTGCTGGTGGCGGGGGTGGCCGGGGTCAAGATTGGCGGCTTCCCTGCGCGTGTATATGAACAGTCGCATCATGGGCGGAGGCACCGTCTCCATCGCCGCAGCGGCCCTGCGAACCGCAATGTGGGAGGTGCGGGCCTTCTCGGACTTCGACGATTCGGCGATGCGCGCCACCCGTTCGAGCGGATGCTCGACATCGGTATGCATGTCGACGTTCATGATTGCCAACTGGTTCGCCGATTCCCAAGCCTCCACCTGCCGCACCGATCGTGGCACGATCGCGACGAGCGAGCCCGGGTGGGGCTCGCCCTTCTCGGCGAGGTAACGCGCGAGAGCATCCCCCACGACAGCTAGCAGGGCGTCGTTCACGGTCGCGCCGGGAACGGCTTCTCTGATACGGCGGAGCGATGTCGTGGGCAAAGTGATCGGCACCATGGCGCCGGATCCACTCACCTTGCCGTTGAAACGGATGCCCGGCTGTTCGGCGTTCGCCAACCAGGCACCGGACATCTCGGCCTCGTTCAGGGCCCGATCGGCGGCACGGTTGCCCGGAACATCCTTCGCGAACCGGATCAGCTGACGCGGAAAACCCAACACCGACTTGGCGAGCAGCCGGGCACCGAGGCACCGCGCTGGGTGGGCAGGGGCAGGAGTGCACGTCTCGTCCGAGAAGACCTTTTCCACCAACTGCAACACCCCCAGCCCGTCTCCGATGCTGTGGTGGGCCTTGAGCGCTACCGCGGTGAGGCGACCTGGCTGATCGACGATCCCGGAGACACCGGTGAAGAAGTGCAATTCCCACGGTGGTCGGGTGAGGTCCATACGTGAGGTCAGCAACTCGGCGAACGGCGCCTCGAGGGGCGCCCATCCGGGTTCGCTGACTGTAGTGGCCCGCACGTGGGCACTCAGATCGAAGTCGGGAACAGGGATCCAGTGCGGATGTTCCAGACCCAGCGGCACACGGCGGATGCGATGGGTGAACATGTGGTGGTGGCCGAGCCGTGCACGAACCCACTCGACTGCGCGTTCCTGGGTTAGCTCCGCATCCGGATACTGCGTGGTGTCGAAGACATACACGACAACGAAGTGCCCCAGGTGCCCGTCGGTCTCCCCGTAGATGAACTCGGCATCCCGGGTCGGAATGGGCCAAGTTCCCGCCGCGAGCCAGTCGGCAAATCTCATACGCACCTTACTCTTTTGGGTTCTTCTGCTTACAGGATGCGCAACGCGCAAAAGCCCTGAAGCACGCTTCAGGGCCTCGCGACTCCGTTCGAGCCGTGCGCGGACGAGCGGAACCGACCGACTGCCGCGCTACTTGTTCTTGATCGCGTTGCTGCCGATCCCCATGAGGGTGAAGTTGTTGGCCATCCAGAAGATCATTTTGTTGAGGTAGTCAGGAATCATTGTCAGCCCTTTCCGGAAGTAGGCATTGGTCAGGTGAACAAGGCGAGCAGATACTGCGTGATCGAATTCACGAGACTGACAGATCCGACTCCCACGAGATCAGAGCTGTAGGTGAGCGACGACTCGAACATGTTTCTCCTCCCGTTTACAGGCCGGCGACAGAGCCGATGACTGTATCGACGCTTCCGAATATCGCGACCGATCCGGCGTTCCCCATATTGAGGAGGCCCGCCACGATCGCGGCCACACCGTCGACAAGACCCTTGAGGGAGTTGATCGGCGCCACCATCGATGCCGGATCAACACTCGTGACGAGGTCCAACAGGCTTCCGCTATCCATTTTCACTTACCCTTTCTTGCGTTTCAGTTGTCACTCGAACGGAGGCATCCAGTTGAAGTCGACCGAGAAGCCGAACGGCAGGAAGATCAGCATTCCGATCAACGGCCTGAGAAAGGCACCAGYTTCGCCATCCAAGGCGGTGGCGACGGATCCGAGACTACCCATTATTCTCCCTTAACTCTCTTGATGCGGCTCACGCCGCAATCATCAGCTGAGTTCGATTGACGAGACCAGCGCATCGGACACGAGGTTGACACCGGGCATAAATGAGCCCGCCCAGGCCCCGCCCAGCAGATTCAACATCAAAGCGGCTCTTCCCGATTGGGAGTGCATGAAGTCGGTTCGCAGCTGACGCAGTGAGGCCCAAGATGTAGACGAGTCCTGCGGTGTGAGGATGAAGGTTCCTACGCCACTCATCCAGCAACCACAGGACTCATGACCGACACTACCGGCCTCGTCGCCGACACCATCTGCCGAACCGTCGAGCTCGGGGTCACGATCACCGGCGCCGCGATCGCCGAGGACCTCACCTGGATCGAATGCCGGCCCGTCGAACACGATTCGGCGTGCCCGTCGTGCGGGCAGCCCGGCCGGCTCCGCGACCACGTCGAACGGGTCCTGACCGATCTGCCGGTCGTCGGGCATCCGACTCGTCTGCGGGTGCGTCTGCCCCGCTTCACCTGCACCGACGACGGCTGCGAGGTGACGATCTTCCGGCAACGCATCGACCGGGTCGCCGCCCCGAAAGCCACCACCACCCGCCGCTGTTCCCACTGGATCCTGCAGCGGTTGGCGATCGACAAGATGTCCGTTGCGGCCATCGCCCGCGCCCTGAGTCTGGGCTGGAACACCGTCAACGCGTTGGCGGTGTCGCTGGCCCGGGAACTCGTGTTCGACCATCCCGGCCACCTCGACGGCGTCCGCTACCTCGGGGTGGACGAACACAAGTGGAAACATCGCCGCGGACAAGGGGACCCGGACTTCGTCACCGTTATCGTCGACCTGACCCCGGTGATCGACGGGACCGGTCCGGCCCGCCTGTTGGACATGGTGTCCGGCCGCACGGCGGCCGCGCTGACCAGCTGGTTCGAGAAGAGGGACGCGAACTTCCGTCGTCGGGTGCAGGTCGTGTCGATGGACGGGTTCGCCGGTTACCACACCGCGGCCGCGCAGGCGCTGCCGACGGCGCGCACGGTGATGGACCCGTTCCATGTGGTGCACCTGGCCGCGGAGAAACTCACCGTCTGCCGGCAACGCATCCAACAGGACACGCTCGGGCATCGAGGCAGGTCAGGTGACCCGCTCTACGGGATCCGGAGGATCCTGCTCACCCGCACAGATCTGCTCACCGACAAGCAGACCGCGAAACTCGACGCGGCCCTCGCTGCAGACGCGCACGCCGCCATCGAGGCCACCGCATGGTGCTATCAGGATCTCATCGCCGCCTACGGGAACCCGGACCGCCGGGCCGGAAAGCTCACGATGTTCAAGTGCCTCAAACGGATTCGTACCGGTCTGCCGAAAGGATTGGAGGAACTCGCGCAGCTCGGTCGCAGTCTATGGAAGCGGCGGCACGAGATCCTCGCCTACTTCGACACCCGCATCTCGAACGGCCCAGTCGAAGCGATCAACGGACGCCTCGAACACCTGCGTGGCATCGCTCTCGGCTTCCGGAATCTCGACCACTACATCGTGCGGTCACTGATCCACTCCGGCCAGCTTCAGGAACGGATCAACGCACTCTGAAACGGGAAGAGCCATCAAAGCCTTAGTCGCGTCGAAAAAGACTACGCTCATACGAAATCCCACCCTCTCGATCGGCGTTGGAAGCATTCCTCGGAAACCTGCACGGCATCGCACCCGCCTTCCACGCAGAAGCGATATCGAGCAGCACACAGACACTCAGGAAGCACACACATCTGAGGCCCTGATCGCCCCTCTCGGGTCCCTTTGTAGCCGTGATCGAAAGGAAACTAACCCATGCCCGTCCCCTTTGGGAGGCTTTTTGCGGAAGATCCTCCAGCAACCCCAAGGCGACACCATCAGACCTGGTCAGAGAGGTGCACGGAGCGAAGCCCGTGTCCACAGCATCCCCGTCGATCGGCGCTCGGAGATTGATTGCACTGGAGTCCAATGAATGCCGACGATCAAATAATCAAAATGTACTGCAGTGCAATTTTGAAGGTCCGTGGGCAGTATCTGAGACGAGTGCCAACACAATGCCGACCGGGCAACCTCCGAGCGGATGTCCAGCTCACTTCTGTACACATTGACCACCCATGTGGCGCTCAAGCGATGCAGATCGTTCAATCTGAACAGAGAAATCAGTCGATGTTGCCGAGGCGGATGCGGCGAAGGTGTGATCAAGACACGTCGTCCACGGGAGGTTCGCTCATGACCGTCGACCAGTCACTCGGCCGCCTCGACGACGCGGCGCTGCGCCAGCTGCTCGGGCTTGTCGAACACGATCCGTCCACCGATCCGTTCCCGGTGGTCGGCTGGGACGCGATCGTCTGGGCGGTGGGCAACGCGACGCAGGCCGCCGCGTACTACCGCACGGTGTTCGGGATGGACCTCGAGGCGTACTCGGGTCCCGAGACCGGCAACCGCGACCACCGCGCATACGTACTACGCAGCGGCGCCGTCAGATTCGTGCTCACCGGCGGCGTCGACCCGTCCAGCCCACTGCTCGACCATCACCGCCGGCACGGTGACGGCGTCTACGACGTCGCACTCGAGGTCACCGACGTCGACCGCTGCATCGCGCACGCGCGCAGCCAGGGTGCCCGGATCCTCGTCGAACCGCACGACGTCACCGACGAGCACGGCACCGTCCGCACCGCGAGCATCGCCGCCTACGGCGACACCCGGCACACGCTCGTCGACCGCTCCCGCTACACCGGGCCCTATCTGCCCGGCTATGTCTCACGCAGGCAGTCCCACGGCACCGGCCGGCAGGTGATCCAGGCGCTCGACCACGTGGTCGGCAACGTCGAGCTGGGCAAGATGAACGAGTGGGTGGCCTTCTACCACCGCGTCATGGGATTCACCGACCTCGCCGAGTTCGTGGGCGACGACATCGCCACCGAGTACTCGGCGCTGATGAGCAAGGTGGTCGCGAACGGCAACCACCGCATCAAGATCCCGCTCAACGAACCTGCTGTGGGGCGCAAGCGGTCTCAGATCGACGAGTTCCTCGAGTTCTATCGCGGCCCCGGATCGCAACATCTAGCACTGGCGACGTCCGACATCCTCGGCGCGGTGGACCACCTGACGGAGGCGGGCGTCGAGTTCCTGCCGACACCCGCGTCGTACTACAAGGACCCGCAACTGCGCGCCCGGATCGGCGAGGTGCGTGTCCCGATCGAGGAGCTCGAGCGCCGCGGCATCCTCGTCGACCGCGACGAGGACGGCTACCTGCTGCAGATCTTCACCAAGCCGATCGGCGACCGGCCGACGGTGTTCTTCGAACTCATCGAGCGGCACGGCTCACTCGGGTTCGGCAAGGGCAACTTCCAGGCCCTGTTCCTCGCGATCGAACGCGAGCAGGAGCGGCGCGGCAACCTCTGATCGCGCCGCCCCTGTGCGGTCGAATCAGATGGACGTGATGCCCAGGTCCAGGGACATCTGCGAACCGGTGACGGTGCGCGACCGGTCGCTCGCCAGGTACAGCACGACCTCGGAGACGTCGTCGACGGTGCACTTGTTGAGGCCGGCGAGCGGCCACTTGTAGTTGTCCAGGTAGCGCGGGAACTGGGAGAGGATCTTGCCGACGTTGGCGTCCTGGCCCATCGGGGTGTCCACCGCGCCGGGGTGGATCGAGTTGACGCGAATGCCGAACTCGCCCAACTCGATCGCCGCGGTCTTCGTCAGACCCACCAGGCCGTGCTTGGCGGAGGTGTAGTTCGACGTGCCCGGGCTGGCCTTGATGCCGGCCGCCGAGCTGACCACGATGATCGAGCCGCCGCGGCCGCCGTCGATCATCGCGGGCACGGCCGCCTTGAGCGTTCGCCACACACCGTTGAGGTTGATGTCGATCATCGTGGTCCACTGCTCCTCGGGCATCTCCCAGAAGCGGTTCCACGTCGAGATGCCGGCGTTCGCGACCACGATGTCGAGACGGCCGAAGCGCTCCACACCGGCGTCGACGGCGGCCTGCAGCGCGGCCTGGTCGCGCACGTCGCCGATGGACGTGACGATCTCGCGGCCCTCGGCGCGCACCAGGCGGGCAGTCTCCTCGAGATCCTCGGGCGTCGCCGCCGGGTAGCCGACGTCGTCAGAGATCGGTGCGCAGATGTCGAGCGCGATGATGTCCGCACCCTCCTGGGCGAAGCGCACCGCGTGGTTGCGCCCCTGTCCGCGTGCCGCGCCGGTGATGAAGGCGACCTTGTTCTCGAGCAGTGCCATGCGAATCCCTCCGGATCCCTCGTCGTCCAGTGTCTTCGCAGATTAGGACGGCTATCCGGACCAGCGGCCCAGCATTCCAGTGACCGGGAACACAGCGCCTCCAGCGCTCGGTGGTCATTCGGGCTCCGAAACTCGTGTAAGCTGAAATTACCGACGCGGGGTGGAGCAGCTCGGTAGCTCGCTGGGCTCATAACCCAGAGGTCGCAGGTTCAAATCCTGTCCCCGCTACAAATGAAAGACCCGGTATCGCACCAGCGATACCGGGTCTTTTTGCATGGTGCCGGCAGACCCCCGGCAGTGCGCAAGATAGGTGCGTCAGACCGTCCCGCCTTGGCAGTCCGCTCGTCGACACGATCGCCGCGTCGCGACACCTGACGCGCTCGAACCGCGCCGGGCACTCGCCACGCGGGAAACGGCCTGTCCACAAGTAGCGGTTGCGGGCCGCCTTCCCGCTGCCAGGTTCCGGCGCTCCGCTTCCACTGCGCGCGTCGCCTCATGCACTAGGAACGGTGCGTGGCGGCGTAGTCCTCGAGTATTGCGTGTGGAATGCGGGATCTGTCGTGGACGCGGTAGCCGTGTTCGTGTGCCCACCGCCGTACGTCGCGCAGGCCGTTGTCCGACAACGGGTTTGTTGCGGTCCGCCGCTTGCGGCCGCCCATGCGGCGGGCGTGCCGGATGTAGCCGCCCAGCAGGCGGCGCAACGCCGCTGAGTTCTCGTCCCTGAGATCGATCGAATATTCGACCCCGCCCACGGAGAACTCGATCGTTTCTCCGCCGGATTCGATCTTCTTCCCGTCGAGATCGTCGAAGATCTCCACGACCACCTTGTACACCACAACCCCCTCGTTGTGAATGTGGTTGGGCTGGTACAGCCTCCGTGTCCGTCCCTGCTTCCCGTGGGTTTCCGCGGTTCTTCCTTTGGAGGTCCTCGCCAGCATCGAGCCCGCGATCGAGCCCGAACACGCGTAGGGCCCCTGCCTCGTCGGCAGGGGCCCTACGCACTTGCGGTAACCGATGAGGCCCGTCAGCCGAGGCTTTGCCAGCCACCACCTTGCGCCGAGGCTGTGTAGAGGCCGATCAACGTGATGTTGCCCAGGCCAACGATGAGGTCGAGGGATCCGTCGAAGAACTTTCCGAGCATGATGTCTCCTTTATGAGAGTGCCTTGAGGAAGTCGGTGCCGAGCCATGCGGAACCGGTGTAATCACCACCCATCCACGAGCCCATCCCCACCCGGAGTAGATCTGTCAAGAGCTGCCGGAAATCCACGTCGATGTTTCCTTTCTGCTGGTTTCTATCCGAGTTAGGCGGGTGCGCCCAGGGACAGCGTCACGGGCCCCTGCACCAGGAGCAGGAACAGGATCGGGAGCATCTGCTCGACGGTCTGGCCGAGCGAGCTGGTTGCGTTCTGAATCGAGAGCATCGTTCCTCCGTTGGGTTTCGAGCTGCTAGGAGTAGCTGTTTCCGGACATGGTGTTCAGTCCGGTCAGCGAGCCACTGAGGATCGGCGCGAACCCCATCACGAATGTGCGCAGGGCTGCGAGGAGATCGTAAGACATGTATTTCCTTTCCAGAGGTGTGTGTCACTGCATGAGCCACCATTCATCGCCCCCCGGCAAAGGGATGCCGAGGGGCGATGAACAGCGTGCAGATGGATCAGAGAGTGCCGTTGAACCCGTAGGCAGAATTGAAGTACACGGAATCCACGTGGGTAAAGAAGTCGCCAGTGCCGATACCCGACGTCCCCCAGGTTCCGAAGTTGACCGCGGAGGTCCCGTTGGTCCCGGAGAGGACGACCTTGGCACCGCCGAGGACAGCACTCTTCATTGCCGCGTTGCCCTGAAGGCAGTACCCGCCGTCAGAAGCCGTGGTGGCCGTGTAGGTGCCGCCGGTGCTCAGGTTGCCGGTGACGGAGACGCCACCGACGCCAGCCCCGCCACTGGTCACGTTTCCGCACATCTGGTAGTCCGCGGTCGGACGCTGCGGGGTCCCGGCCTGTGCAACGCCCGCACCGAGCGCGGTCATCGCGGCGGCGCCGGCGAGGACGCCGGCAAGTGCTGCCTTGTTCCGAACGTTCATACAGATTCACCTCTGGATTCCATATGGCGGCCCACTAGGAAGATCGCCGTCACGGGGTCGGGCCGTCGGATGTCCCCAGCGACATGCGGAACGCTATTACGGATCAATCAAGTCCGTTAACGATTCCGCATATCTACTATTCGGTAACTTTTCAAACAACAGCCGCCGAAGATTATTGCGGGGTCCCAGTTACGTTAACAAAACTCGCGGGCGGCGTTAATTTTGAACTGCGGTACAATTTAGTCCGCGTCGGCAGCTTGCTTCTGAACGTTTGTTTTAGATCGAGGAATAAGTGCAGGATATAGTCCGCACGCTAAGGCACACGACAGCAAGTGGATCCCTCCCAGTCCGACGTGCGCCAGGTCCGGGAGCGGCGACGCCAGCGCCCTTTGCAGTCTTCGCAAAAACGTCATACGGCTCGCGTCGCTGCGACGTCATCGACGATGGTTCCGCCGCCGTGCGCTCACCAGTCGCGCGCGGGAGACGAGGTTGCGCGCGGCGACCGCCCGGGTCGACGCGCAACGCACCCTCCCGCCGACACCCCCGTCGGCGCTAGATTGCTTGTATGGCCGATCGCGATCGGGACACCCTCGGCAAGCCCCGCAACGCCCGCCCCCGGGACCGGTTGGGCCGGCCGCTCGAGTGGGGCGAGGAGGGGTTTCCGACGATGCCCGACGATCTGGATCTGGATCCCGGCGAGGCGATCACCGAGGCGCAGCGCCTGCTCGACCACGACCTGCCGTTCCACGCGCACGAGGTGCTGGAAGCGGCGTGGAAGAAGGCGCCGCACGAGGAACGCGGGCTGTGGCAGGGGCTGGCGCAGCTGGCCGTCGCCGTCACCCACCAGATGCGCGGCAACCCGGCCGGCGCGGTGTCGCTGCTGAGGCAGGGCCGGCACCGGATCGTCCCGTTCGAGGAGAATCCGCCGCACGCCCTCGACATCACCGGGCTGGTCGCGTGGGCCGACCATCTGATCATCGAACTGGACCGGGACACCCCGCCCGACACGGTCCCGGTTCCGAGGCTCCGAATGCCGTGATGGGCCATTCTGGTCGAATGACCGTTCTGCCCATGTTTCCCCTCGGCTCGACGCTGCTGCCCGGGGAACGGTTGCCGCTGCACGTGTTCGAGCCGCGCTACCAGGCGCTGGTGCGCGACTGCCTGGCCGCCACCGAGGGGCCACGGTTCGGCACCGTCCTCATCGCGCGTGGCCACGAGGTGGGTGGCGGCGACGTCCGGCACGAGGTGGGCACGTCGGTGCGCATCGTCTCGCACGTCGACATCGGCGACGGCCGCTACGCGCTGAACTGCGTGGGCGAGGAGCGCATCCGCATCCGGCACTGGCTCGACGACGACCCGTACCCGCGGGCCGAGGTGGAGTCGTGGCCGGTGGGACCGGGCGGCCGGGTGGACGACACCCGGCTCGAGCAGCTCACCGACCGGCTCACCGAGCTGTACGTCCTGCTCACCCGCATCCGTGGCCGCGAGGACGACCCCCAGCCGGCGCCGCCGCGGCTGTTCGACATCCTCGAACAGCCCGGCGATCACCTGTATGCGCTCGCGGCGTGGGTGCCGATGGGCGCCGCGGACCAACTCCAGGTGCTGACGGCGGAGTCCGCGGACGACCGCTACCGCGCGGTGTCCGAGGCGATCGACAACGCGCGCGAGATCGCCGAATTCCGACTCTCGGGACGCCAGTGACGGGGGTCACGTTCGACGTGTACTAGCGTCCACTCTCCAGGTTGTTCAGGGGAGGGGAGAACTCATGATTCACGTTCGCCACAAGGCGGTGGCCGTCGTTCCCGTCGAGCTGGCCTTCGCGCACATCGACGACTACCGCAACGTGCCCGACTGGATGTTCGGCATCACCCGGTTCGACCCGATCGGCGCGCTCGACCAGGGCCTGGGCGCCACCTACGACGCGACGATGCAGCTCGGCCCCAAGGCACTGAAGTCGACGGTCGAGGTCACCGAATGGGAGCAGGACCGGCTGATCACCCTCAGCTCGGTCTCCGGGTTCGGGAACCGGTCCAGCTGGATGTTCACGCCCGTCGCCGACGACCACACCGAGCTGTCCGTGGACTTCGGCTACGAGCTGCCCGGCGGGCTGGCCGGCAGGGCGCTCGGCAAGCTGATCGAGCCGTTCGTCGTCACCGCGATCAAGCAGACCGAGGCGAACCTGCGCAGGCAGATCGAGGCGCGGAGGCTGTAGCTCAGGCCGAGTGCCGACCGCGGTATCCCAGTGCGCGCCGGGCGAAGTCGAGGCTGAAGGCGATCGTCATGGTGCTCTCCTTCAGGACCGTGCCCATCACCGGGTAGGCGTGGATCTGGCCGCTCCACACGTGGGTCTCCACGGCCTGCCCGGCGTCCTCGAGCATCCCGGTCATCGCCTCGACGTCGGGGCGCATCAGTTCGTACTGCCCGACGCTGAAGAACGTCGGCGGGTACAGGTGCGGGTCGGCCTCGATCGGTGAGTCGGCGCCGACGATCGGATCCGGCCCGCCCACCCACTTGTCCTTGAGCGCCTCCACCTGGCTCATCGGCAGGTAGGCGTCGCGGCGCATGTAGTCCGGATCGTGCTTCTCCAGCGCGAGATTGAGCAGCGGCGAGTAGCCGATCACCGCGGCCGGGGTGATCATGCCGCGGGTCGCCGCCAGCTCGGCCACCTTCATCGCGAGGTAGCCGCCCGCCGAGTCCCCCGCGACGATGATCTTCGTCGGATCGGCGCACGTGCCGAGCAGCTCGGTGTACGCGGCCATCGCGTCGTGGATCGAGGTGCCGATGCCGCCGTACGGCAGCTGCCGGTACTCCACCGAGATCACCGGGATGCCCGCCCGCGCGGCCAGGACCGCACACAGGCTGCGGTGAGTGGCCAAGCCGCAGAACACGAATCCGCCGCCGTGGAGGTACAAGATGGTCGCGCCGGCCAGCGAGTCGGAGGCCTGGCGGTGATGCCTGATCAGCTCGCTCGGCACGCCCCCGAGGGTCATCGGCTCGATGTGCACGCCCCGCGGCCGCGGCAGCCGATCCACCACCTTCTCGAGATGCCCGAGGGCCGCGATGCCGCGATCGGTGGTGGGCCACGCCGCGAACAGCGGTTTGACGAAGATCCGGGCGAACCAGAACACCAACCACGCCCGCAGGCTCACCTTCCAGTGCCGGATGATCGTCGTTTCACGCGTTCGCATGCCGCCCCCAGTCGTCTCCGCACGGGTGGCTCCGTCCACCCCGTCCGCCACCCTAGAGACCAACGACGCCGCGCGCAGCCGCTCCGACGGTCAGATCTGCAGCAGCGGCACCAGCAGTTCGTCGTCGGTGAGCGCCCCGTGCTGCCCCGCCAGCATCGACATCCGGGGTTCGGCCTCGCTGCGCACGATCGCCGACCCGCCGCGGGCGATGGCCACCACGTCACCGATCCGGCGCCGCGCGGCCTCCGACGGGTCCGGGCCGAGCAGTCCCGCGGCCACGACGTCGTCGCGGGTCCCCACCCACGCCCGCTCCCCCAGCTCCGCCCGCCACCGCCGCAGCACCGCCTCGGTGTGCCCCGGCTCGGTGCGGACGTAGCGGCAGCGGGCCTCGCCGGTGAGCGCCGCGACCCCGTCGGACAGCGCGGCATCGCCGTCGAAGTCGATCCGGTCGGCGGCGGCCACGGGCACCATGCCGTGATCGGCGGTCACCAGCAGGTTCACGTCGGATCCGAGATGCGCGACGAGGTCCTCGACGAACCGGTCGACGATGGTCAGCTGCGCCACCCAGCCGTCGCTGCCGGGGCCGTACACGTGGCCGAGGGTGTCCATCTGGCTCAGATAGCAGTAGACGAGCGTCCGCTCCCCCGCCTTCGCGGCGTGCACCGTCGAATGCAGCAGGTCCCCGTACGCGACGGTGCCGACGAAGCGGGCGCCGCGCAGCACCGCCCGCGTCAGCCCCGTCCCGGCGAACTCGCGGGGCAGCACCGTGGTGGTGACGATGCCGTCGGCCGCCGCCCGCTCGAAGGCGGTGTGGGACGGCTGGATCCGCTCCGGCACCACCTGCCCGAGCACGTCGCGGTGGTCGCCGACGCGCTGCCAGCGCAGCCAGTTGAACGGGCCGCCGGCCTCCGCGACGTCGGAGACGTACCCGGTGACGCCGTGCCGACCCGTCGGCAGACCGGTGCCGAACGACGCGAGACTGGTCGCGGTGGTGGTGGGAAAGCCCGCCCGGATCGGCCGGCCCGCCGCCTCGTCCAGGAAGGGCGCGGCATCGACGTTGTGGCGCAGCAGGTTCCACCCCAGTCCGTCGACCAGCAGCACCACCGTCCGGTCGGTGCGCGGCAGCCCCAGGGCGTCGATCTCGCCGGGCACCCCCAACGACGCCAGCACCGACGGCAGCACGTCGGCGAGCGTGGGCTCGGCGTACACGTCCCGGAGCGGAAGGTCGTCCGACACTGGTGGTCACTCGCAATCGTCGCTCGGTGTGCTGGGGTTGCACCCGACTGTAGGCGCGCACCCCCGCCGAGTTCGGGGAATCGGCACCGAGAAGCGGCCCACAGTGCCAACCTGAGTTCATGACCGCCGCACATGTCCGTTCACGAGGTGATCGCTGATGGCCCGCCCGGTACGCGTCGTGGTGCTCGGGTCGGGCTCGTGGGGCACCACCGTGGCCAAACTCGCCGCGCACA
This sequence comes from Rhodococcus sp. TAF43, assembly GCF_052113525.1. Taxonomy (NCBI): domain Bacteria; kingdom Bacillati; phylum Actinomycetota; class Actinomycetes; order Mycobacteriales; family Nocardiaceae; genus Rhodococcus; species Rhodococcus sp. TAF43. The sequence continues at coordinate 107,368 of NZ_JBFRDL010000008.1, read as the reverse complement.
ACACCCCCACCCTGCTGTGGTCGCGCAACCCCGAGACGGCCGACGAGATCAACATCGAGCACCGCAATTCTCGCTACCTCGGCGAGCACGAGTTGCCCGAGAGCCTGCGGGCGACGTCCGACATCGTCGAGGCGGCGAACGAGGCCGACGTCCTGGTGGTGGGGGTGCCATCGCACGCGATCCGCAGCACGCTGGGCCAGATCTCGAACGAGGTCCGCGCGTGGGTGCCGGTGCTCTCGCTCGCGAAGGGCCTCGAGCCGGGCACCCGGCAGCGGCCCACCGAGGTGATCTCCGAATGCCTGCCCGGACATCCCGTCGGATTGCTCGCCGGACCGAACATCGCGAAGGAGATCGCCGACGGCCTCGCCGCCGCGTCCGTCGTCGCGACGCAGGACGAGGACGTCGCGACGGCGCTGCAACCGCTGTTCGCCTCCAAGGTCTTCCGCGTGTACCGCAACACCGACGTGTTGGGCTGCGAGCTCGGCGGGGTCCTCAAGAACATCGTCGCGATCGCGTCGGGCATGGCCGACGGTCTGGGCGTCGGCGACAACACCCGCGCAATGGTGCTCGCGCGGGGACTCGCGGAGATGACCCGCATGGGCGAGGCGATGGGCGCGAACCCGCGCACGTTCGCGGGCCTGACCGGGGTGGGTGACCTGATCGCGACGTGCATGAGCCCGGCGTCGCGCAACCGGCGCGTGGGCGAGGCCATCGCGCGCGGGCTCACGGTGGAACAGGCCGTCGAGAAACTCGGGCAGGTGGCCGAGGGCGTCAAGACCGCGCCGACGGTGATGGAACTGGCCCGCGACTACAACGTCGAGATGCCGATCGCCGCGGAGGTCGAGGCCGTCGTCGCCGGCCGTCGGACGCCCGAGGAGGCCTACCGTGGCCTGCGGAAAGTCGCCCCCGGCGGCGAGGACGAGGTGGCCTGACCCGGCCGACCGATTTGTCTTGAACGACGTTCAAGTTGCACACTGCTGACGTCAGGCGGTGAGGGGAGGCGCTGCGCAAAACCTCACGGATCGGAATGCAGCGTGTCGCAGGAGCAGGTTCGCCGTACCCGGGTGCTGATCGTGGGCGCGGGATTCGCCGGACTCGGGATGGCGCTCGAGCTCACGCGACGCGGCGAGCGCGACTTCCTGATCCTCGAGCAGGCCGACGCCGTGGGCGGCACGTGGCGACAGAACACCTACCCGGGCTGCGAGTGCGACATCCCGTCGGTGCTGTACTCGTATTCCTTTGCACCCAAGCCGGACTGGACGTCGTCCCACGCGGCGCAGCCCGAGATCCTGGACTACCTGTCCCAGCTCACCGACCGGCACAGCCTCGCGGACCGCATCGAGTTCGGGACCACCGTCGCCGGCGCACGATGGGACGAGAACGACTGCCGCTGGAACGTTTTCGACAGCACCGGGCGCGAGTACGTGGCGCAGTACCTCGTGATCGCGTCGGGCGCGCTGAACGTGCCCCGCCTGCCCCGCATCCCCGGCGCCGAGACGTTCACCGGTGTCAGCATGCACTCGGCGGCGTGGAACGACGCCGTCGACCTCACCGGCAAGCGGGTGGCGCTCGTCGGGACCGGGGCCAGCGCGGTGCAGGTGGCGCCGCAGCTCGCCCGCGCCGCCGCGGAGCTGCACGTGTTCCAGCGCACGCCGGCATGGGTGCTGCCGCGCCGACGCCACCGTGCGGCGGTGGCCGGGAGTCGCCGGAGCACTTTGGTGCGCAAGCTTTTTCGAACCGCAGCATATTGGGGCGCGGAGACGCTCGCGGTCGGCCTCGGCCGGCAGCCCCGACTGCTGGGGATCACGCAGGCGCGGGCCCGGCGACACCTGCGGCGGCAGGTCCCCGACCCCGTCCTGCGTGCGGCGCTGACACCGGACTACCGCATCGGCTGCAAGCGGATCCTGCGCTCCAACGACTTCTACCCCACGCTGACCCGGCCGAACACCACGCTCGTCACCGACGCCATCACCGAGATCCGCCCGGACGGAGTCGTGACCGCGGACGGAACCCACCACCCGGTGGACGTCATCGTGTACGCCACCGGATTCCGCGTCGCCGGCGCCCTGAACCGGATGCAGCTCGTGGGCCGCGGCGGCGTCAGCCTGCTCGAACGCTGGCAGCGGGGCGGGGTCCGCACCCACCTGGGTGTCACCATCGCCGGCATGCCCAACGCGTTCTTCCTCTCCGGTCCCAACACCGGCTTGGGCCACAACTCGGTGATCGTCATGATCGAGGCGCAGATCGCGCACGCACTCGAGGCGATGCACCTGGTCGAGCGGCACGGTGCGCGCGGGCTGGACGTGCGCACCGAGGTCCAGGACGCGTTCGACGCGGCCCTGCGGGAGCGGCTCTCGCGCGGCGTGTGGAGCACGGGCGGCTGCGCCAGTTGGTACCTGGACGCGCGCGGGTCCAACCACGCGCTGTGGCCCGGGTCGTCGTGGAGCTACCGGCGCCGCACCCGCGTCGTCGATCCCGCGGACTACGAGCTTCTCCGAGCCGCTCCGGAATCGGTCGCGTGACGGGCAGTCGACGATCGGCCGGAAATTGGCTGGACGGGATTCGGTTCCGGTTGATAGCGTGCGCCCGACCGTGACTTCACGCCAGGAGGTGAGACCCATGTACGCAACATCCATGTGGGTGCTCCCACTCGTGTCCACGGTCGGGCGATTGACGTAGGTGTCGCCGGGAGCGCCTGAACAAGGCAATCCCGAAAGGCCACACCATGCATTTCATCTCCGAGACATCGTCGAACGGTGTCATCGAACGCAATTTCATTCTGGACGGGATCACCGGCGTGCTCTGGTCGCCCGCATCCGGAACCGTCGGCGCACCGCTGCTGCTGTCGGGGCATTCCGGCGGCATGCACAAGAAGGCGCCGGGGCTGGTCGCCAGCGCACTCCACAGCGTCACCACCTGCGGGTTCACCGTCGCCGCCATCGACGCCCCCGGCCACGGTGACCGGCCGCGGAACCTGCAGGATCAACGATGGGCCGAGGCGATCCATCAGGCGCGGGCGGCGGGCGAGCCCATCGCCCCGATCGTCATCGACTACAACATGTCGCTGGCGGAGCGTGCGGTGCCGGAATGGCAGGCGACCCTGGACGCCCTGCAGGCGCTGCCCGAGATCGGCGCCGACGCGCCGATCGGCTACGGCGGCATGACATTGGGTGTCGCGACCGGGCTGATGTTGACGCCGGTCGAACCCCGGATCGCGGCCCTGAGCCTCGGCGGGGTCTTCGTGAACGACGCCCTGATCGAGGCCGCACGACGGATCACCGTCCCGGTCGAGTACCGGATTCCGTGGGACGACGAGGAGATCGACCGCGTGTCCGGGCTCGCGCTGTTCGACGCCTTCGCCTCGAAGGAGAAGACGCTGCACGCCCACCCGGGCCGGTACTTCCAGGTGCCCGAGCACGAGCGTGACAGTTCGGCCCGGTTCTTCGCCCGCCATCTGGGCCGGACCGCCGACACGCCTTCGGACTGACGCGAGGCGGTATCGGCGTCCGGCCCCGCGCCGGACGCCGATACCGGCACCGCGCCCCGGACCCGCGGACGTCCCCACATGCACGAATGCAGATCTTCGACTTTGACAATGATTTTCATTACCCTATAGACCTTGCGGCATGATTCGCATCGAACCCACACCCCGACGCCTCACGCTCGCCGCCTCGGTCGCCACGTGCGCGGCCCTGCTCGCCGGCTGCACGTCCACCGCCGACGGCGCCACCACCGAGACGTCGACGTCGTCGTCGGCCGGGTCGACCGAGCCGACGCAGGCCCGGTCCGCGACACCGCGGCTGGCACTGACCTACGACGGCGGCATCCTCGTCGTCGACGCCGAAACCCTCTCGGTGGTAGGCGAATCCGATCTCGACGGGTTCAACCGCATCAGCCCGGCCGGCGACGACCGGCACGTGATCGTCTCCACCGAGGGCAGCTTCCGGGTCCTCGACACCGGCACGTGGTCGGAGGCGCACGGCGACCACGCGCACCACTACACCGCGGCCCCGGCGCTCACCGACATCACGTTCGACGCCGACAAGCCCGGCCACGTTGTCCGGCACGCGGGCCGCACCGTGCTGTTCGACGACGGCACCGGCCGCGTCGTGTCGTTCGACCCCACCGGGCTGGCCGACGGCATGCCGCAGGTCTCGACGTTCACCACCCCGCACGCGCATCACGGCGTCGCCGTCGAACTCGCCGACGGCGGCCTGATCACCACGGTCGGCGACGAGAAGACCCGCACCGGCATCGTCGTGCTGGACGCCGGCCGGGGCGAGGTGACCCGCAACGAGCGGTGCCCCGGCCTGCACGGCGAGGCCGTCGCCGCGAACGAGGCCGTGGTGTTCGGCTGCCAGGACGGCCTGCTGATCTACCGGGACGGCGCGATCACCAAGGTGACCAGCCCCGATCCGTACGGGCGGATCGGCAACCAGGCCGGGTCCGAGGAATCGACCGTGGTGCTCGGCGACTACAAGAGCGATCCCGACGCGAAGCTGGAGCGTCCGCAGCGGGTGTCGCTCACCGACACCGTCACCGGTGAGCTGCGGCTCGTGGATATCGGCACCAGCTACACGTTCCGGTCGCTGGGCCGCGGAATGTTCGGTGAGGCCCTGATCCTCGGCACGGACGGCGCGCTGCACGTGCTCGACCCGGCGACCGGCGCGACGATCCGGACCGTGCCGGTGATCGACCCGTGGACCGAGCCCGAGGAGTGGCAGTCGCCGCGGCCCGCGCTGTTCGTGCAGGGCTTCACCGCGTACGTCACCGACCCTGCCACCAAGCGGATCCACGCCGTCGACATCGAGAACGGCCAGGTCACGACCAGTGCCGAGCTGCCGCACACCCCGGACGAGATCACCGGCGTGCGCGGCTGACTTGGCCGGAGGGTTGCGTGTATCCGCGAGTCGCGCTTAGAATCCTCGGTCATGCAGCGCATTCAGGTAGTAGTTCACCGCCGTAGCGGGGTCTGATTCGGACCGACCCCTCGCTGCGGGTCGTTGAGCTATCTACTTGTCGGTCCTTCCTTCACTTCAGGAAGACCCCCGAAAATGCGCACCTCCCAGGCTTTCGCCACCACCACCGCTTCGTTCTCCGACGATCCGTTCTCGCTCCGCTTCGGCCTCCCGCTGCCGCGCGACATGCGCGCCCAGGCACAGGGTCTGACCTGGGCCGAGTTCACCGAGCGCTTCGGCCCCACCGGCGGCCCCGTCCGCCTGGGCAGCTGGACGTCGGAGCACCTCGGCGCCGGTCGGCACACCTTCACCRCCACCCTCGGGCTCGGCGACACCATCTCGTCGGCGTCCGCGACGGCCACCGGCCCCATCGCGGCGCTGACGTCGATGCTCTACGACGCCGGTTTCCAGCTCGAGATCCTCTCGTTCCACCAGCAGCGCACGTCGGCGGGCACCGCGACGTTCCTCCTGTGCGAGCACGAGGGCGAGCGCCGCTGGGCGATGTCCATCGCCGACGACTGCAACTCGTCGGCGCGGGAAGCGATCATCGCCGGCGCCAACCTGCTGCACCGCTGAGAAAGTGATCATCCGGACCGATCCGGGGTGGGAGGCGGCTCCGAATACCGGGTGACCGCCTCCCCCTCGGAAAGGACCGCCATGCGCGCCACCAGGAAAGTCACCGCCGGATTGTTCGCCGCTGCCGCCGCGGCACTGCTCGTCAGTGCGCCCGCCGCGGCCCAGCCCACCGGATCGGCCGACCTGTGGCAGCCGCTCGCCCCGATCCCGTCGTTGGACGTCGCCCGCTACGCCGGCACCTGGTACCAGCTCGCGGCCGTGCCGCAGCCGTTCAACCTGGACTGTGCGCGCGACACCCGCGCCACCTACGGCGTGATCGACGCGTCCAACGTCAGCGTGAACAACACGTGCACCACATGGACCGGCGGGACCAACGGCATCGTGGGCAACGCCCGCGTCAACGACCCGGCCACCAACGCTCAACTGCACGTGAGCTTCCCGTCGGTGCCGTTCCAGAACTCGGCCGACGGCCCCACCAACTACGTCGTCACCTACATCGCCGACGACTACTCGTGGGCCCTGGTCGGCGACCCGATGCGCGTCTCCGGGTTCGTGCTCTCCCGCACCCCCGCCGTGAGCGCAGAGGGCTGGCAGCAGATCCGCAACGTCGTCGAGTCCCGCGGCTACAACTCGTGCCTGCTGCTCACCTCACCCACCACCGGCGGACGCTCCGGCATCGCCCCGCTGTGCACCGTGTGATGCTCAACGATCGGTGACTGCCCCCTAACCGGCCTCGTCCTCGTCGGCCAGTTGATCGAGCACGGCCGACAGCCGACGGATCGAGGCGAGCGCGTCGGCCAGCTCGTCCCGTCCCATGGCCCGCGCCAGTCGGGCGGCGAAGGCGGCGTGAGCGGGGCCGATCCCCGACACCGCCCGACGCCCCTCCGGCGTGGGCGTGACGAGCTTGGCACGGCGGTGCGCGGGGTTCGGCTGGTACTCGGCCAGACCCCGGGTGACCAGCAGATCGGCGATGCGCTGCACGCTCTGCCGGGTGATGCCCATCTCGCGGGCGATGTCGGCGACCGACAGCGGCTGCGTCAGGACGGCGCCGAGCACCTGCCACCACGCGGCGGTGAGACCCACCGGGCGGGCCAGCCCCTCCGCCACCTCGAGGAACTGGCCGTTGAGCCGGAACGAGCCGAGCGCGAGACCGCTCAGCAGATCCTGGTCGTCCCGTGCACTCATTCCGCCATCAGTTCGTAGAAGCCCGCGGGATCGCGGTCCCCGTAGAGCTTGAACCAGGACGCCAGCACACCCGGCGCGAACACGTCGAGCCGTTCGAGGATCTCGCGGGCGAAGTGGACCGGCGCGTTGGCCGCGCCCGTGATGAGGTCGCGATCGGTGACGGCCGGCTCGTCGCGGTACAGGTGCCCGCCCGCATACCCGACCGAGTTCAGGAACTCGGCCGCGTTGCTCGTGTGCGCGCGGTCGTCGAGCAGTCCGGCCATCGCCAGCCCACCCGTCGCACCGCAGATCGCGGCCACCGGCACCCCCGCGGCGAGGAAATCGCGAGCCTTCGCCGCGAACGGCGAGAACTGTTCGGTGTTCCAGATGTCGTTGCCCGCCAGGATGAGCATCGCGCTGTCCTGCGGCCTGACCACGTCCAGCGTGGTGTCCGGGACGACGCGCATTCCGCCCATCGTCACGATCGGGCTCGCGGTGGCGCCGACCGTGGCCACGGTGAATAGGCCCGGCTCCCGGTGCCACATCGGCTTGTTGATGTGATCGATCGCCAGACCGATCTCCCAATCGACGAAGGTGTCGTACACGGCGACATGCACTGTTTCAGTCATGACAGGAGGCTGTCACTTTGACAGCATTCTGTCAATACCCACCGGGCCGCACTCAACCGGTCGCGGCGTACTCCCGCGCCGCGGCGCCGGTGATGTTGGTGAGCATGCCCTTGAAGATGATCCCGTGGAACGGCAGGATCGAGTACCAGTAGAGCCGTCCCGCAAGACCTTTCGGGAAGAAGATGGCGCGCTGCTCGAGCCGGGAGCGGTGCGGGCCGTCCGGGTGCACCCGCCATTCCAGCCAGGCACCGCCCGGCGTCCGCATCTCCGCGCGCAACCGCAGCAGCGAGCCGCGGTCGATCTGCTCGACGCGCCAGAAGTCCAGGGGGTCACCGGTGTTCAGGCGGCGGGCGTCGCGCCGCCCGCGGGTGAGCCCGACCCCGCCGACGAGCCGGTCCAGCCAGCCGCGGACCACCCACGCGAGCGGGAACGAGTACCAGCCGTTCTCGCCGCCGATGCTCTCGAGCACCCGCCACAACGTGTCGGCGTCCGCGTCGCAGCCGGCGCCGCGCTCGTCGGTGTACACCGCCTCCCCCGCCCAGTTCGGGTCGGACGGAAGCGGATCCGACGGCGCACCCACCGGCGACGCGCTGGCCCAGTTGGTCTCCACCTCGCCGCTCCGTATACGGCGCAGCGCCAGCCGGACGGCCTGCCGGTACGGCGTCAGCCCCTCCTTCGGCGGCGGAATCACGTCGTCGATGTCGCGGTTCGCGGCGACCGCGTCGTTGTGCAGCGACTCGATGAGCGCCCGCCCCAGCGAACTCGGGATGGGCGTCACCAGCCCGATCCACAGTCCCGCCAGCCGCGGGGTGAGCACCGGCAGCACCAGGACGCGGCGACGCCGCAGCCCCGCCACGTCGGCGTACACCTTCATCATGTCGCCATACGTCAGGACGTCGGGGCCACCGATGTCGAAGGTGCGGCTGCCCGGCAGCGGGGCCTCGGCCGCCGCCACCAGGTAGTAGAGGACGTCGCGCACCGCGATCGGCTGGATCCGGTTGTTCACCCACCGGGGCGTGGTCATCACCGGCAGCCGATTCGTCAGGTGCCGGATCATCTCGAACGATGCCGATCCGGACCCGATGACGACCCCGGCCTGCAGCACCATGGTCGGGATCCCGGAGTCCACGAGGATGCGGCCGACCTGCGCGCGCGAGCGCATGTGCGGCGAGAGTTCGGTGCCCTCGGGGTGCAGTCCCCCGAGGTAGACGATGCGGCGGACGCCGCTCGCCTTCGCCGCGGCCGCCAGGTTGGACGCCCCGATCCGTTCGGTCTCCACGAACTCCGTCGACGTCCCCATCGAGTGGACGAGGAAGTACACGACGTCCATGTCGGCGGTGGCCGCCGTCAGCGAGTCCGGATCGCCCAGATCGCCGCGGACGATCTCGACCTGCTTCGCCCACGGCACGTCCCGCAGTTTCTCCGGGGACCGCACCAGCACCCGCACGTCGTACCCGGCCGCGAGCAGGCGCGGGGCGAGACGGCCACCGATGTACCCGGTGGCCCCGGTGACCAGCACCCGTGGTCGCTGCACCGTTCCACGGTAACCTCGATGTTCATGAGCGCGCTCGACGAACCGGTCCTCCTCGACACCGACGGGGTGTACGGCTACCTGCACCGCCCCGCAGGCGACGCGGTCGGCAAGCTGGTCCTCGCCCACGGTGCCGGCGGCGACTGCGAGGCAAAACTGTTGCAGGCCATGGCGGCCGGATTCGCGGAGCGCGGCCTGCTGGTGCTGCGCTACAACCTCCCGTTCCGGCAGCGGCAGCCGTCGGGCCCGCCCAACCGGGCGCGCGCGGCCGCCGACCGCGACGGCATCGTCGCGGCCGCCGACGCGATCCGCGCACTCGCCGACGGCCCGATGATCCTGGCCGGACACTCGTACGGCGGCCGCCAGTCCACGATGCTGGCCGCGGAACGCCCCGAGGTCGCGGACGGGCTTGTGCTGCTGTCGTATCCGCTGCACTCACCGGGCAAACCGGAGAAGCAGCGCACCGAACACCTGCCGCAACTGCGCACGCCGTCGCTGTTCGTGCACGGCGACCGGGACCCGTTCGGCACCCCCGACGAGGTGCGCGCCGCCCTGGAACTGATCCCCGCCGAGCACCCCCTGCTGTTGATCGAGGGCGGCCGGCACGGGCTCGACCCCGACCGCGCCGACGTGGTGGCACGGACCGTCACCGCCGCCACCGAACTGTTCGCGCTGCCCGCCGTGCGCTGACGCCGGAGCCGTTGTCCCACATCGTCTATCGGTACCCGATCCCCGACGAGCGGGAGGTCAGGGCATCAGCGCCGAGCTGCCCGCACTGACGTCGAGCGACGTGCCGGTGACGTACCGCGCCTGTTCCGAGACCAGGTACAGCACCGCGTGCGCGATGTCCTCCGGCGCCACCCACGGCACGCGCATCGGGGTGATACCGGCGTACCGGGACTCGACGGTCTCCCGCGTCGGATTCTCGACATCCGGGGCGAACAGCCCGTAGAAGGCCTCGTTGTGAACCATCGGGGTGTCGACCGAGCCCGGACAGACGGCGTTGACGGTGATCCCGTATCGGGCGAGTTCGAGCGCGAGCGTCTTCACGAGGCCGATCACGCCCCACTTCGCGGACACGTAGTGGGCGAGGTTCGGGATGCCGGCGCGCCCGCCCATCGACGACGTCGCGACGATGCGTCCGTAACCCCGTTCGATCATGTGCGGGGCCACCGCACGCAGCGTCTTGAACACGCCGGTGAGGTTGGTGTCGACGACGGCGTCCCACATGTCGTCCGTCAGGTCCCACGTCTTCGCGAACGCGCACACACCGGCGTTCGCGACGCAGATGTCGATCTTGCCGAACTCCGCGATCGCGGTCGCGACGGCCGCGTCCACCGCCGCGCGCTCGCGCACGTCCACGACTGCGGTTCGGCAGCGCACGCCGTGCTGCTCCACCAGCCGCCGCGTCTCGTCGAGGTCCGCGACGGCGGCCAGCGGGTACGGCACCGTCGCGACGTCGGCGCAGATGTCGATGCCGAAAACGTCCGCGCCCTCCGCGGCGAGCGCGAGAGCGTGCGCGCGGCCCTGGCCCCGCGCGGCGCCGGTCACGAATGCGGTCCGCCCTTCGAGTTGCCCCATATCTCCTCCAAGTCTCTACTGCCCCAGATCATTACCGATAGGACGCCCGTCCGGTCCAGAGTCTCTTCCACGGAGCGGGCAACGGGCCCTTTCCAGAGCGGGAACCGCGCCGTCCGCAAAGCACTGCCGCGACGTGACCGCGCTGGGTAGTCTGAAAAGCGACCAACTACCGGGAGGTCGAGGAATGCTCTACAGCGATATTCCGAGTCATGCCGAGGTTCGCCGGCTCGCCGGGGTGGAGGGCCACACCTGCATCTCGATCTACACGCCCACCGAGGACGACATCCAAGAGCCGGGCAAGAGTCGTATCGAGTTCACGAACCAGGTCAAGTCCGCGCTCGAGCAAGTCGAAGACCACAAGGAACGGGTGGCATTCGAGCAAGCATTCGACGACCTGATCGAGGACGAGGCTTTCTGGTGGTATCAGGCGCGGACGCTCGTCGTGCTCGCCACGACGGACAGGGTGCGGCGCTACCGACTGCCCAACCGACTCGGAGCGTGTGCCATCGTCAGCGACCGCTTCTACATCAAGCCGCTGCTGCGGACGGTGACCTTCCCGCAGACCGCGTTCGTACTGGCCCTCGCCGAGGGATCCGTCCGATTGATCGAGGTCACGGCCGATCAGCCGCCGGCAAAGATCGACGTGCCGGGTCTGCCCAAGGACGCTGCGAGCTACGCCGGCGTGCCGTCACTCGGCAGGACGACCGGCGGCCGCGTGCACGGTCGGGGAGGATCCGCCGGGGGTGCCGGGAGCGGGCGGGCGGCGCCCGACCGCGCGCCGGGGCGGGTGCAGGGCGAAGAGGGACGAAAGCTGCGCGTGCGCGAGTACGCCCGCGCGATCGACCACGAACTGCGCAGCGTGCTGACGGGACGGGACACTCCCCTGATCCTGGCCGCCGCCGAACCGACGGCCTCGATCTACCGTTCGGTGAACAATTACCACCAGCTGCTCGACGAGGGCATTCAGGGCAATCCGGAAGAAATGAGCGACGAGCAGATCGCCCGGACCACTCGCACGGTCCTCGACGGTCACTACGCCCAGCAACTCGCGGACACCCGCAAACAGTTCGACGACCTGCGCTCGAAGGGCCGGGCCCAGGTCGAGATCTCCGACGTGGCCCGCTCCGCGACGTTCGGCCGAATCGAGACGCTGCTGGTCGACATCGAGGGCATCGTCCCCGGCACGATCGACCCGGACAGCGGAACCGTCGAACTGGCCGAGCTGAACGGCAACCACGAGTACGGCGTGGTGGACGAGATCGCCCGGCGGGCACTGCTCACGGGCGCGAAGGTCCTCGCCGTCCGCTCGGGCGACGTGCCCGACGAGGTACCTGCGGCCGCGATCCTGCGGTTCGCGCAGTGAGCGACGGAACCCACTGCACCGGAACCGATCCGCGGCGTGGGGCTAGGACCCCCCCGATCCGAAGGAGCCACCCGAGCCCGTAGCGAGCGCGTCGGGTACGTACAGGGCGAACCCGATGGGCGGGGTTCCGTACCCGTACTCGGCACCGGTGTGGGTCCACGTCCCGGGAAGGCGGCTTGTCCCGTGTCCTCGAAGATCGGGACGTTCGCGTCGAACGCCGCTTGCAGCGTGGCCAGCGTCGGCGGCAGTGCCGCCCCCTGCCCACTCGACAGCGCCGACCCGGACGCCGCCGATGTCTGCGCCAGGGCCGGCGCGGCACCCGCGACCGCTGCACCGTTACCGGGCACCCCGTACCGAGCCCCGATGGCGCCGCGTCACGCCCCCGCGTCGTCGCGTGCCGCGAGGAACTGGGACAGGGTCGCGACGATGAATGCGTCGGCCGCCGCCTTGTCCACTCCCAATTCGGCGAGCACGCCGGCGCCGTCCTCGAGTTCGAGCAGCGCGAGGAGCAGGTGCTCGGTGCCGATGTAGTTGTGCCCCAGCCGCAGTGCCTCCCGGAACGTGAGTTCGAGGGCCTTGCGCGCGCCGGCGTCGAAGGGAATGAGCTCGGGCAACTCGTCGACGCCCTCCGGCAGGACCGCGGTGGCTGCCTGCCGAACGGATTCGGGAGTAAAGCCCTGGGCGGCGAGCACTTTCACCGCGATCGCCTCGGGGTCCGCCAGCAGGCCGAGCACCAGGTGCTCCGGGGTGATCTGGTCGTTGCCCGCGGCCCGCGCCTCGTTCTGCGCCGCCATGACGACGTTGCGGGCGCGGGGGGTGTACCTGCTGAAGCCCTGACTGGCATCGAGGTCGGCGGGCTCCTCGGGGCCCTTCGGCACGAACCGCTTCTGCGCGGCCTGCTTGGTCACCCCCATGCTGCGGCCGATGTCGGTCCAGGACGCGCCCGAGCGTCGGGCCTGGTCCACGAAGTGGCCGATCAGGTGGTCGGCCACCTCGTCGAGGTGCTCGGCGGCGAGGACCGCGTCGGTCAGCTGTTCGAGTGCATCGGTGTGCACCTTCTTGATGGCTTCGATGAGATCGTCGAGCCGCACGGGGTTCGACATGCGCGTCGGATCAGTCATACGACAACCGTAGGTTGACGATTGCGTGTCGTCAACCCCGGGTTGTCGATTCTTTCGGTGCTCGGACCAGCGCCTCGGCACCTATCGTGAGGAGAGGATCGTCACCAGACGAAGGAGCCTGCTGTGCCCGACTACGGCCACACCATCCGATTCGGCTACTTTCTCGTCCCCGATGCCCACGCTCCGCGAGCGGCACTCGACACCGCCGCCGTGCTGGACGAAGCCGGCTTCGACCTCGTCGGCATCCAGGACCACCCATATCAGAAGAGTTTCCTCGATGCGTGGACCCTGTTGTCCGCCATTGCCGCTCGCACCGAGAAGCTCGCGGTGTTCCCGGACGTCGCCAGCCTGCCGCTGCGCCCGCCCGCGGTGCTCGCGAAGGCCGCCGCGAGCCTCGATCTCCTCAGCGACGGCCGCGTCGAACTCGGACTCGGCGCCGGCGCCTTCTGGGACGCGATCGCGGCGATGGGCGGCGAGCGACGCTCGCCCGGGGAGTCGGTGCAGGCCCTCCGGGAGGCGGTATCGGTGATCCGTCTGATGTGGAGCGGCGAGCGATCGATCCGGTTCGACGGCGAGTTCTACTCCGTGAACGGCGTCCACCCCGGGCCCGTTCCCGCGCACCCGATCGGCATCTGGATCGGCGGCTACAAGCCGCGCATGCTCCGCCTGATCGGGGAGATGGGCGACGGCTGGCTGCCGTCGCTCGGCTACATCGACGCCGACGGGATCGCCTCGGCCAGTGCGGCGATCGACGACGCGGCCACCGCCGCGGGCCGCGACCCGTCGCGTATCCGACGCGTCCTCAACATCGGCGACGGAATCGACGTCCGGGACGTCGAGAACCTCCCCCGCGCACTGTCCTCGCTCGCGCTCGATCACGGCTTCGACACGTTCGTCCTCAGCGGGCCCACCGACGAGCCGTCCCTGCGGTACCTGGCGGGTGAGGTGTTCCCACGCGTGCGCGAACTGGTGGACCAGGGCCGTTCCGGAGCCCGCTGACGGACGGGTCAGTCCTCCGCCGTCACGAACCCCTGGTCCACCAGCCACTGCCGGGCCACGGCCGCCGGATCCTTGCCGTCGACGTCCACCTGACGATTGAGTTCGGTGATCGCCTCGTTGGTGAGCACCGCCGAGATCGGCGCCATCACCTCGGCCACCTCCGGGTACTGCTCGGCGAAGTCCGCCCGCATCGTCAGCGCCGGGTTGTACTTCGGGAAGAACTGCCGGTCGTCCTCGAGCACCACGAGGTCGAGGGCCGCGATTCGGCCGTCGGTGGTGAACACCTCGCCGAACTTGCACTGGCTGCCGTCGGCGGTGGCCTGATAGATGATGCCGGTCTGCAGGATGCGCTTCTCCGCGCGGGCCGGATCGAACCCGTACGCCGCCGCCATACCGGGGAACCCGTCCTGACGGACGTTGAACTCGGTCTCGACGCACGTCGCCGCCGCGGCCGGATCACGTTGCACCAGAGCGGCGTAGTCCGACAGCGTGCGCACGCCGGTCTGCTCCGCGGTGGCCCGACTGGTGGCCAGCGCGTACGTGTTGTTCATCGGCGCCGGGTCGGTCCACACCATGCCGTTGCGCGCGAGGTCCTCGTCCCGGACGGCCTCGAACTGCGCCTGCGAATCCGGGATCGGCTGCTCGTGACCGAGGTAGTTGATCCACCCGGTGCCGGTGTACTCGTAGCTCACGTCGATCTGCCCGGCCAACTGCGCGTCACGGGTGCTGTTGGACCCCTGGATGTTCGTGAGGTCGCGGACATCGGCACCGGCGGCGGACAGCGCGAACTCGATCATGTAGCCGAGAATGATCTGCTCGGTGAAGTCCTTGGAGCCGACCGTGATCCGGGCACCGTCGAGCTCGGGCACCGGCTGGATGCTCGCCGGGCCGACCTTCAGCGGCAGGGCGCCACCGGATTCCAGGCCGCACGACGCGAGCAGGGTGGTGGCGAGCACCACCGCGGTACCGGCCAGGACCCGTCGAATCACCGTCATGTCAGCGCAGCCCCTTCGGCCCGAGGTACGTCTCGGCGAGGGCACCGAGCCAGTCGACCAGCAGCGCCAGCGCGACGGCCAGCACCGCACCGACGACGAGGGTCACGTTGTCGCGCAACTTGTATCCCGTGTCGATGAGGATGCCGAGACCGCCCGCGCTCACCAGGAAGCACAGCGTCGCCGTACCGACGGCGAGGACCAGCGACGTCCGCAGCCCGGCCAGGATGTACGGCACCGCCAACGGGAACTCCACCCGCCGCAGCACCGCGAGCGCCGACATCCCCTGTCCGCGTCCGGCGTCGACGAGGGCCGGGTCCACCTCCTGGTAGCCGAGAATCGTGTTCCGCAGCACCGGTAGCAGCGAGTAGAACGCGATGGGCAGCACGCCGATCCAGAACCCCGTCGTCCGCGTCGCGAGGTAGAACAGCACCAGCAGGCCGATCGCCGGGGCGGACGCGCCGATGTTGGCGATTCCCACGAATACCGGTGCCAGCTTGGTGAATCCGGGGCGGGTCACGAGGGTACCGAGCGGCACCGCGAGCGCCAGCACGATCAGGACCACCACGACGGTGATGAGCACGTGCTGCCACGTGAGGGTCGCGATGTTGCCGATGCTGATGCTCGCCTGCTGGGTGGCAGTGAGATCGCGGGTGAAGGCCCACCCCAGCACGCCCCCCACCAGCAGGAGCACGAGCAGCGGCTGGACCAGGAGCCTGGCCCGTTCGGCGCGTTGCGCGGCAGCCGGTGTCTGCGTGGTCATTTCGACGAGTCCTCCGCCGCACCGGCAGTGCTGTTCTGGGCGTCGACATGATCGTCGGCGTGTTCCTCGCGCATCTCCTGCAGCGCCTGCACCAGGGTGTCGATCGTGATGAGCCCGACGAACTCGCCGCGCCGGCCGGTGACCGCCGCCGACGCGCTGCTCTGCACCAGCAGCGCCTCGAGCGCGTCCTGCAGCGTCGACTGCACCGACACCAGCTCGCCCACCGGTTCGCCGATGTCCTGCAACGACGCCGCCGACGCGAGCTGCGCCGGGGACACCCATCGCAGCGGGCGGTCGCGGTGGTCCAGGATCAGCCCCCAGTGGGCGTCCTCTCGCGCGAGCGCCCGGCGCAGGTCGGCCACGGAGCCGTCCCGGTACGCGGTGGGACAGTCCGTCATCTCGACGTCCCGGACCCGGGTGAGCGTGAGCTGCTTGAGCGAGGCGTCCGCCCCCACGAACCCGGCGACCATGTCGTTGGCGGGATTCGCCAGGATCGCCTCGGGAGTGTCGTACTGCATGATGTGGGACTGACTGCCCAGCACGGCAATCCGATCGCCGAGCTTGACCGCCTCGTTGAAGTCGTGGGTGACGAACACGATGGTCTTGCCGAGCTCCGACTGCAGGCGCATCAGCTCGTCCTGCAACAGCCCGCGCGTGATCGGATCCACGGCCCCGAACGGCTCGTCCATCAGCAGCACCGGAGGGTCGGCCGCCAGGGCCCGGGCCACCCCGACACGTTGCTGCTGACCGCCGGAGAGCTGGCGCGGGAACCGGTCCCGATAGGTATCGGGATCGAGGCCGACCAGGTCGAGCATCTCGTCGGTGCGCTCGGCGATGCGCTTCCTGTCCCACCCGACCAGGCCCGGGACGGTGGCCACGTTCTTGGCCACCGTGAGATGCGGGAACAGCCCGGCCTGCTGGATCGAGTAGCCGATCCCCCGCCGCAGCCGGTCCGGATCGATCGAATGGGTGTCGCGGCCGGCGATCGTGATGGTGCCCGACGTCGGCTCGATGAGCCGGTTGATCATCCGCATCGTCGTGGTCTTCCCGCAGCCCGACGGCCCCACGAACACGACGATCTCGCCGGCGGGAATGGTCATCGACACCCCGTCGACGGCGGCAACGCCCTGCCCGGGGTACTGCTTGACGACGTCGTCGAGCACGATCTCGACGCCCTTGCCGGTCTGTTCTTCGGCGGGTAGCAGTTCAGTCACGGATCCCCCTGGAGGTGGTGAGGCGCCCGACGAGGACCAACAGTCCGTCGAGAACGAGCGCGAGAATGACGATGAGCACGGTTCCGGTGAGCGCCTGCGGCACCGCGGTGGGGCTGCCGACGCGGGACAACCCGGAGAAGATCAGGTTTCCCAGGCCCGGGCCCTTGGCGTAGGCCGCGATCGCGAGGATGCCCATCAGCATCTGGGTGCTGACCCGGATGCCGGCCAGGATCGACGGCCAGGCCAGCGGCAGTTCGATCCGGCCCAGGACGCGCAACCGGTTCATCCCCACCCCGCGGGCCGCGTCGGTGATCGCGGGATCGACCGACGCGAGGCCGATGATCGTGTTGCGGATGATCGGCAGCAGCGCGTACAGCACCAGAGCCGTCACCGTGGGCGCGACGCCCAGCCCGAGAATCGGGATGAGCAGGCCCAACAGGGCGAACGACGGCAACGTCAGGATCGTGCTCGCCAAACCCGTCGCGACCGCCGACCCGATGGGACTCCGGTAGACGGCAATCCCGATCAGGACCGCGATGATCCCGGCGATGACCACCGACTGGACGACGGCACTGACGTGGAGGTACGAGTCCGTGAGCAGCTGCTGGCGCCGCTCGAACACGAAATCCCACAAGGTCTGGAAATCCAAACCGGGCACTCCCTTCTGCAACGCGGAAGGGCGGAAACGCCCACCCGGACAGTCCGAGCAGGCGTTTCCGTTTCGACGCCGCGCTGCGCTTGCCGTCCACATTGCCCCTATCGGGCGGATTCTGCACGGCAATCGAGTCAGAGCGTCAGCGTTCGTGACCGAAGAGCAGTCCGCTGCGCGCGATCGGACGAACCGCGATCCGTACCAACGCCAGCGAACTGTCGTCCCCGGCCGACCGGTTCGAACCGATCCACCCGCAGCCGGCACAGCGGTGGATGATCACCCATTCGCCACCGTCACGCACGGTGATCGAGATGGGGTCCATCCGGCCCCGACACGACGACGCGCGGTCGCCGGGTACGGTCCGGTCCACGTGCCGACTGCACAGACAGTGCGGACAATGGTTGCGATGAGCGGTGCCGGGCGCGCGCATCGGCACGTCCAGCCCGCACCCGACGCACCGGAACGACGAGCCGCGCCGCGCCGGGCCGTCCCTGTGCACCGGCTTGCCGCGTTGCCGTCGTCCGGCTCCGATGTTCCTGCGTGCCATTCGAACTCCTCCCCGCGCTACAACTGGGCGAGGTGCTCGAGCGGGAACGGCGGCTGCGCCAAGGGTTTCACCGCGATCCGCACCAGCAGCAACTGGTTGTCGTCGCCGGCCACCGGGCTGGCCGACAACCGGTCGCAACCGGTGCAGCGATGGATCAGCATCCAGTCACCGTCGCGGAGCACGGCGATGGCGATCGGGTGGGTCCGCGAACCGCAGCGCTGCTCGGCGGTCGAGCCGTGCTTGCCCGCCAGGCAGTTCGGACAGTGCGTGCGCGGGCCCGCGTCCGGCGTCGCCCGGGACACGGCGAGTCCGCAGCGGATGCAGGTGAAGGTCGAGAGATGTGAAATTGGTGTGCCTCGATGGGACACGCGGATTCTCCTCCGTGAGATCGATTGAACGGCAGCGATTGCCGAGCATGTCGATCCCGCGAGAAGCTCACACCGGACGGAAGACCCGATGTCGTCGTCGGATCACCGGCCTGAGCAGTTCACGGGAGCGTGAAGGTACTCGGCGGTTGTCCGGGGCATAATTCACCACTTTCACCAGCGCAGGGACCGGCCGTGTGCCGGATGTCGTGAACCCTAGGTTCCCGTCGGTGGTGCCGCAATCGAATTATCGCGCTGCGGATGCGGTGTCACCGCACTGCAAGTGCGCCAGCGCTACCCGTGCATCGTCGATAGTCGGCGGACACCTCCGGCGGCACCGGAATCGCGCGGGGCCGGGTGTAGTTGCGGACCCGGCCGCCGTCGGGATCGTCGAAGCGGGCGCCGACCACCACCACCGGGTACGCGGCGACGACGAACCGGTGGCGACACTCGAACGCGAATGGGCCGAGGTCGCCGAACTGTGGCGCACCAGCCTCGAGCAGCGGCGCACGGTCCAGCAGCACCTCATGGAGGCACTCGCCGGCAAGGCCGTCGACGTGGCACTGGTCCTGCTCAGCCCGGAGACCTACACGCGAATGGTCTTCGACAGCGACTGGTCGCCCGAACGGTACGAGCGATGGGTGCACGACACAGTGTCGGCCGCAGCCGGGATCTGATCGGAATTCCGAGGGGCGAGAGTTAGTCTCGGGCGATGACCACCCAGAAGTCCGATTCGATCCTGACCCGCGTATCACCGACCCAGTGGGCCGCGCTCGCGCTCGCCGTCCTCGCGATCATCTTCGTCGCCCAGAATCGGCACGACGTATCGATCTCGCTGTTCTTCATCTCGGTGACGGCGCCGCTGTGGTTGACGCTGCTCGTCATCTTCGCGATCGGGTGGCTCGTGGGGATGCTCACCACGCGGCGGCGCAAGTCGTCGAAGGGCTGACCTCGGACTGCGATCGTCCCGACGCCCGGACAGCACCGTGCGAAGTCAGCGT
This sequence comes from Rhodococcus sp. TAF43, assembly GCF_052113525.1. NCBI lineage: Bacteria > Bacillati > Actinomycetota > Actinomycetes > Mycobacteriales > Nocardiaceae > Rhodococcus > Rhodococcus sp. TAF43. Next base: position 87,912 of record NZ_JBFRDL010000008.1, on the reverse strand, counting down.
CGACGGCTGAACCACCCCCGCTTGCGTTTGCTCCGGTCGGCATCGAACTTCAGGCGGAGGACGGTCCGGTCGGGGTCGAAGGCGCTCGGGGAGTGGTCGACGACGATCTCGGCGGCTTCGGTGGTGCCGATCGTGTCGCCGTCGTTGATGACGGGTCCTTGCTCGACAAGGTACGAGGCGATGCTCGTGAGGCGGTCGAAGGTGTCCTCGGCGGACTCGGGGGTCTCCGGGATTTCGACGTCCGGGAGGCCGAGCATGTCGAGACCCCGTGTGTGGCCGGTCATCACGCCGTCCGGGCGCTCACCGATGTTGATCGCGACCCATGCAAGCAACGACGGCTCGGGCAGCGTGTCCAGCATGAGATCGCGGAACAACGCCGGCAGGACGACGTGATCGGCACTGCCGAAGTACACAGCGCGAACGGTGTCGGTGAGCGCGATGATCGACGCGACGACGCGGGACAACAACACGGCGTCCGCGATCGCGTCCTCGTGTCCGTCCCCTCGGCCGAGGACGGTGACAATCGTGTGTGCCGAGTAGTCCGCCGGCGCGGGTACCTCGTTCGGCCACAGGCGGCTGTGCTCGACGATCTCGGCGACGTCGTCACCCGCCGGGGACGGGACCGTCAGCAACGCGATCATCTTGCCGTCCAGGTCGAGACACATCGGCGCATCACGGTCGGCGGACTCGTCCCCGCCGACGGCCAGCCCGGAGAAGTCGACGTCGGGCCAGTCCAGCTGCAGTTGCGCAGCCAGGGCTCCTTCGGTGACATCGGCGTCGAGTCGGTCCTGGAACAGCATCGCGAGCGTGGGCATGACTCCCCCTCAGGCTTGGTCGTGTAGCGCGATCGGTCACCTCGCCGGGTGCTTCCGGTGTCCGGTTCGCGCGTTACACCCTATCGGGCAACCGGACAGGGCCTAGGTTGGGCGCACCCCGTCCAGTACCAGCCGAACCAGGTACTCGACGAGGTCGGCCTCGCTCCACGACGGCCGCGTGAGGATCAGCATCGTGACGGCTCCGCGCAGGGTGTCGAGCACCGCACCGCCGTCCACGTCGGCGCGTACCTCTCCGGAATCGATTGCGCGACGGAACACCTCGACGTACCGGGCCCGTACCGGCTCGATGAACCGGCGTTCGGCGGCCTCCTGCAACGCCGGGTCGGCGACCATGTCTCCGATGAGTCCGGGCAGCCCCCGGCGGTACTGGGGCAGGGCGTGCAGCGCCACCATGTCCCGCACCATGGCGGTGAACGTCTCCGCGAAGGTCGCGTCGGCGGGAACCGCACGCGCCGAGAGCGGTTCGGCACGGAACAGCACCTCCTGCACCAGTGCCGCCTTGGAGCCCCACCACTGGTAGAGCAGCGGCCGCCCGACGCCGGCCCGCCGGGCCACCGCCGCGAGGGTGAGCGCCTCGTAGCCGTCGTCGATCAGCAACTCGGTGGCGGCGGCGAGCACCGCACGATGCCGCTCGCGGTCGCGGGGACGACCCCGCCCCGCACCTGTCTCGCCCACTCGACACTCCTCCACCGGATCTACTGACAAATAATCTTACGTCGTGTAAGGGTAATAGTCGGACACCTCACGTCCGGTCCGAACGAAGCGGAGCCCGAATGCCTTTGATCGACGTTTCCCGGCCCAACCCGGCCGTCACGGTGCTCACCCTCAACCGCCCCGAGCGGCTCAACGCGCTCAGCTACGCCCTCGTCGAGGAACTGCACGCCGCGCTCACCGAGCTCGAGTACGACAACTCGTGCCGCGTCGTGATCCTCACCGGGGCGGGACGCGGCTTCAGCGCCGGCCTGGACCTCAAGGACTCGACGCACGTGGCGCCCACCGCAGCCGGACTCACCGGACCCGCGGCCGGGATGCGCACCCAGGAGTACATCGCCTCGCTGGTCCCCCGTCTGCAACGGCTCCCGCAGACGGTGATCGCGGCGGTCAACGGGCCCGCCTTCGGTGGCGGTCTGGCTCTGGCCGCGGCGTGCGACCTGCGGATCGCCGGGGCGTCGGCGCGCTTCGGGGTGCAGTTCGTCAAGGTCGGAGTCTCCGGCTGCGACATCGGCATCAGCTACACGCTGCCACGGCTGATAGGCGCGGGACGTGCCACCGAACTGATCACCACGGCACGGGAGTTCGACGCCACGGAGGCCGAGCGCATCGGATTCGTCACGCGCATCGCGCCCGACGACGAACTGCTCGACGCGGCCCTCGAACTCGCGCGGACGCTCTGCAACCACAGCCCGTTCGCCCTGTCCATGACCAAGCAGGTCCTCGCCGCGAACTCGTCGGCGGGCAGCGTCGACGCGGCGATCGCACTCGAGAACCGCACCCAGATCCTGGCCGGCACCGGCGGCGAGTTCGCCGAGGCCGCAGCCGCATTCATCGAACGCAGACAGCCCGCCTGGGTGGACACAGGAGACCGACCGTGAATCGCGACAAACTGAATCGCCTCTTCGACCTCACCGGCCGTACCGCCGTCGTCACCGGTGGCACCCGCGGCATCGGGCTCGTCCTCGCCGAGGCCTACGTGGCCGCGGGCGCGAACGTGGTGGTGGCCAGCCGCAAGGCGGAGGCGTGCGCGCGCGCCGAACAGCATCTGAAGGACATGGGCGGCAACGCACTCGGGGTGCCCACCCATCTCGGCGAACTGGACGACCTCTCGACGCTGGTCGATCGTTCGGTCGACACCTTCGGAGGGATCGACATCCTCGTCAACGCGGCCGCGAACCCGCTCACGCAGCCGCTGGGAGCGTTCACGCCCGACGCGTGGACCAAGTCCTACGACGTCAACCTGCGCGGCCCGGTGTTCCTCACCCAGGCCGCACTGCCGCACCTCGAGGCCAGCCCGCACGCGGCCGTCCTCAACGTGATCTCGGTGGGCGCGTTCATGTTCTCGCCGGGCGTCGCGATGTACGCGGGTGCCAAGAGCGCCCTGCTGTCGTTCACCCGGTCGATGGCGGCGGACTTCGCGCCCCGCGGGATCCGGGTCAATGCGCTCGCCCCCGGATCCGTCGACACCGACATGGTCCGCAACAATCCGCCCGAGGCCATCGAGGCGATGCGCACGATATCGCTGCAGAAGCGGATCGCCGAGCCCGACGAGATGGTCGGTCCCGCACTGCTCCTCACGTCCGATGCCGGCAGCTACATCACCGGGCAGGTGATCATCGCGGACGGCGGAACCGTCGTGCACTGACCCGGAGTGTGACCCGTACCACTGAGCGAGAAGCGTCCTTCACATCCCCACCCCGACGCGAGATGGTCTGCCTCGAACCGGACAGTCCGGTTCGAGGCAGACCTCGGAGGACGCATGGCACGGCTCGACGGCAAGATCGCGATCATCACGGGCGCAGCGCAGGGCATGGGCGCCGCGACGGCCCGCCTCTTCGTCGCGGAGGGCGCTCGTGTCGCGCTCGGCGACGTGCTAGAGGACAAGGGCCGCGCGCTGGCCGAGGAACTGGGCGACGCGACGTTCTTCGCGCCCCTCGACGTGAGCAGCGAGGCGTCGTGGACCGCATTCGCCGACCAAACGGTCGAACGATTCGGCGGCCTGGACATTCTGGTCAACAACGCCGGCGTCATGCACTGGTCCCCGATCGAGGACATCGACGTCGCGAAGACCGAGCGCCTGCTGGACATCAACGTCCTCGGAAACCTGCTGGGCGCCAAGACCGTCGTTCCGACGATGAAGCGCGCCGGTCGCGGCGTGATCGTCAACATCTCGTCGGTGGACGGCCTGCGCGGCGTCAACGGGCTCGCCGCCTACACCGCCAGCAAGTGGGCGGTCCGCGGGCTCACGAAGGCGCTCGCCTACGAACTCGGCCCGGCCGGCATCCGGGTGTGCTCGGTGCACCCGGGCGGGGTGGACACCACGCTCGGCAATCCCGGCGGCCTCCGCGGCGACGACCTGCAGAGCAAGTACACCGGTGTGCCGCTGCAGCGCATCGGCGAATCCGAGGACATCGCGCGGGCCACCCTGTTCGTCGCGAGCGACGAGGCGTCGTACATCTCGGGCGCCGAACTGGCCGTCGACGGCGGCTGGTCGGCGGGCACCTACTACCCGGGTCTGCCGGGCACCCCGGCGGCGCTGCTCCCCTGACGTACCGGTGGCCGCCGCCCGCCCGGCGGCGGCCACAATGTACGCCGTGAGTTCCGAGATCGCCCCGCCCGTATCCACCCCGAGCACCACCCCGACCGGGCGCGTACGTCGGATCCACCCGGCCTGGCCCGCGGCCGCCGTCGCCTTCCTGGCGCTGGTGGGCGCCGCCGCATTCCGGGCGGCACCGTCGGTGCTCATCGACCCGCTGCACGACGACTTCGGCTGGTCCCGGGCGAGTATCTCGGCGGCCGTGTCGGTGAACCTGGTGCTGTACGGGCTGACGGCGCCGTTCGCGGCGGCGCTGATGGAGCGGTTCGGCATCCGGAAGGTCGTGACCGCCGCGCTGGCGCTGATCGCGCTCGGCAGCGGCCTGACCGTGTTCATGACCACGACGTGGCAGCTAGTGCTGCTGTGGGGCGTGCTGGTGGGCCTCGGCACCGGATCGATGGCACTCGCCTTCGTGGCAACGGTGACCGACCGCTGGTTCGTCGCACGCCGCGGACTGGTCACCGGCATTCTCACCGCCGGCGGCGCGGCCGGGCAGCTGGTGTTCCTGCCCGTCCTCGCGACGCTGGCCGAGCGCTACGACTGGCAGACGGTGTCGGTGACGGTGTCGTTCGCCGCGCTGGCCGTGGTGCCACTGGTACTGCTGTTCCTGCGCAACCGTCCCGAGGACGTCGGCACCACGCCGTACGGCGCCCCCGCCGACTACGTGCGGCCCGCGACTCCGGACGCACCCGGCGGCGCGGTCGGCCGGGCGCTCGGCGTCCTCCGCTCGGCCGCCCGCACCCGCGTGTTCTGGCTGCTGGCAGGCACGTTCGCGATCTGCGGCGCCAGCACCAACGGACTGGTCGGCACTCATTTCGTCCCGGCCGCGCACGACCACGGCATGCCCGTGACGGCGGCCGCGAGCCTGCTCGCGGTGATCGGCATCTTCGACCTGGTCGGCACCATCGCGTCGGGCTGGTTCACCGACCGCTTCGACGCCCGCAAGCTCCTCGGCATCTACTACCTGCTGCGCGGCATCTCACTGATGGTGCTGCCGCTGCTGTTCGCACAGACCGTGCACCCGCCGATGATCGCGTTCATCATCTTCTACGGCCTCGACTGGGTGGCCACCGTGCCGCCCACCGTCGCGCTGTGCCGCAAGCACTTCGGCGCCGACGGCCCCATCGTGTTCGGCTGGGTGCTGGCGTCGCACCAGATCGGCGCCGGACTGGTCGCGTTCCTGGCCGGACTGGTCCGCGACCGCTTCGGCGGCTACGACGCCGCCTTCTTCGTCGCCGGCGGGCTGTGCGCGATCGCGGCGGTGATGGCCCTCGCGATCGCGAAGTCACCGCGACGCTGAGGACGCACCCGCGATGAGTTTCTTCTCCTCCCTCGGTCAGTATCGAGGGGTGCCCCGGGCACGATCGACGAAACGGGAGGTATGCGATGAACGAGACCACCGACGCGAGCATCCAGGCGATGATCGCCGCCGAACGCGGAGAGATGGCGGACCTGCTGGCCGCGCTCCCGGCGGACCTGTGGAATCGCCAGACGCTGTGTGAGGGCTGGCGGGTCCGCGAGGTGATTGCCCACACGACGATGCCGTACCGCTACTCGACGCCACGCATCGTCCTGGGAATCGTCATGGCGGGAGGCAACTTCAACCGCTTCTCCGACCGGGCGGCGCGACGCGACGCCGAGGCACTCGCCTCCGACCGACTCGTCTCGTGTCTGCGGGAGAACGTCCACCACCCGTGGAAGCCCCCGGGCGGCGGGTTCGCCGGCGCGCTGTCCCACGACGTCATCCACGGCCTCGACATCACCGTCGGGCTCGGACTCGACCGGCAGGTGCCGCTCGAGCGGTTGCAACTGGTCCTCGACGGGGTGACACCGAAGAACCTGAAGTACTTCGGCGTGGACCTCGACGGCGTCGAGCTGCGCGCCACCGACCTGGACTTCACGCTCGGCTCGGGCAGCCCCGTCACCGGATCTGCGCAGGACGTCCTACTCGCCGTCAGCGGGCGCAAACTGCCGCCCGGTCATCTGCACGGTGTGCAGGCGCACCGATTCACGCGGGGCTGATCGACGCCGCTCGCTGGTGGCCGCCATCCCTTTCCGTGGCACTGTTCGGGTCAGGGCAGGAGCACGAACTTCCCACGCGCATGCGGTTTCCGGAGCGCCCGGTGCGCTTCGGCCGCGTCGACGAGAGCGAACCTGGTTCCGACGGCGACGTCGAGACCACCGTCGCCGGCCATGTCCACCAGCAGCGGGCGGGCTTCACGGCGAATCCTCGCGCTGTTCTCGTTTCCCCCGCCGATCGACAGGAAGCCGTCCTGCTCCGCCCGGCCGAACGCGACGATGGTGACGATCCGGTCCCGCGGGGCTCCCAACGCGAGCGACGCGTCGACAGCCTCGTCGCTGCCGACCGTGTCGATCACCGCGTCCACCCCGTCGGGGGCGATCGCGCTGATCCTCTCGGGCAACCCCTCGCCGGGCAGCACCGGCAGCGCCCCCAGGGTGCGGAGGAAGTCGTGGTGCCTCTCCCATGCCACCCCGACTACCACCGCACCCCGTGCGACCGCCAACTGCACGGCCAACTCGCCGACCCCGCCGGCGGCGCCCTGGATGACGACGACATCGCCCTCACCGACACCGGTCACCGTGAGTGCGTCGATGGCGGTTCCGCCCGCTACGAGCAGGCCCGCCGCCGACTCCCACGACAACGCGTCCGGTTTGGGCAGAACGTCTTCCGCCGGCAGCACCACCTGCTCGGCGTAGGCGCCTTCCCCGGCGTACGCGATCACCTCGTCGCCGACGCGAACCGCGTCGACGTCGTCACCGACCGCGATGACGACGCCGGCGCCTTCGACGCCCGGACGGACGGGCAGTCGCGCTGGGTCATGTCCGAAACTGCCGTTGTAGAGCTTGTAGTCGACCGGATTCACCCCGATCGCCCTCATCTGCACCACCACCTGCCCGGACTCGGGCGGCGGGATGTCCCGATCGACCACCTCGAGGACCTCCGGCCCTCCGTACGCGTTCGCGACCACGGTTTTCGCCATAACCGAAGAACCGTGGCCCCGCGACGCGTTATTCCCCTCGCCGCCTAACCGTTAAGCCCCTTACCTGCGGAAACTAGTTGGATGCGGCGGCAGCGGCGGTGCGACGCTCGATGTTCTCGGCGACCTCCCGCTGCCAGGCCGCGACGGGCTTGGTGGTGTCCATCTCGAACTCGAAGCGGTTCACCATGTCCGGGGTGATGTCGGCGACGTCGACGTAGAACTGCTCGTACCAGCGACGCAGCTGGTACACCGGCCCGTCCTCCTCGCACAGCAGTGGATTCTCGATCCGGGTCTTGTTCTTCCAGATCGCGACGTCCTGCTCGAAGCCGATCGTGATGTACGACGCCATGCTGGCGGCCAACTCCTGCGCCTCCTCGCCCCGGATCTCGTCGGTCTGCTTGACCTTGATGCCGTACATGAGCACGAACTTGTCCGGCGTGATCGGGTAGTGGCAGTTGATCAGGATCGAGTCGATGTCGAAGTCGGGGTAGCGGTACTTGAGTTCGTCGACCATGAAGGACGGCCCGTAGTACGCCGCCACGGAGTCGTTTCCGATCGGAGTGGTCTTCTCCGCCCCGGCCCGGCGCATGTCTTCCCGACCGACGCCCTCGTAGTACTGCGTGGCGACGTGGCCCTCGAAGATGTTCTTGAACTTGATCGGAAAGCCGTAGTGCACGTAGAAGAAGTGCGCCATGTCGACCACGTTGTCGATGATCTCGCGACAGTTGGTGTCGATGGTGATCGACTTCCACACCCAGTCGGTCCACTCCTCACCGGGCTGGCTCATGTCCGGGATCGTGACCTCCGGCGGCGGCGGGTTGCCCTCGGGGTCGTGCCAGACGAACACCAGTCCGTCCTTCTCCATCGTGGTCCATGCGCGGGTCCGGGCCAGCGGGGGCACGCGGCGGGCATACGGGATATCGGTGCACTTGCCCTTGCCGTTCCACCGCCAGTCGTGGAACGGGCACGCCACCGAATCGCCCTTGACCTCGCCCTGACTCAGGTCGCCACCCATGTGCCGGCAGTACGCGTCGAGCACCTGCAGCTCGCCCTGGCTGTCCGCGAAGACCACCAGTTTGGTGCCGAACGCGTGCACCGGGTGCGGCTTGCCGTCGTTGAGGTCCCGCGTGAGTCCGACGCAGTGCCAGCCCCGCGCGAATCGCGTCGGCGCCGCACCGGCGTCGATCATCCGAACTTCTTCGCTATCCGTCTCTATCGCCGTCATGTCCGCTCCCCGAATCCCTTTCGGTGAAATTGTTCGATCGTTCGATCAACCGCTCGGGCGATCGCGTGTCCTGGCTCACAATCCGACAGGTGTCCGGCGAGAGTGACACGGATCTCACTCAATGGGACCGAATCGGACCATTTGTCCTCGATTGGTGACCAAAGTCCATACGGATCCGGCGATTGAATGCCCGCTCCGACGACCGGCGGGGCATCGTGGAGGAAGCACTGGGTACGCGTTCCACGACCCGGAAGGATCCGCCGATGTCCGACACGCCCGCGGCGCAGTCACCCGATCCGACGGCCTCGAACGGTGCACCGCCGGTCATGTTCGTCCACGGCCTGTGGCTGGCGGCCTCGTCCTGGGATCCGTGGCGCGAGAAGTTCGGCGCGGCAGGGTTCTCGACCCTCGCCCCCACCTGGCCCGGCGAGGCACCGACCGTCACCGACACCCGCGCCCACGCCGACGACCAGGCCGGCATCGGGATCGACGAGGTCACCGCCCATTTCGCCGAGGCGATCGCGCCACTGGGACGCAAACCGATCGTCGTCGGGCACTCGTTCGGCGGCCTGATCGCCCAGAAACTCCTGGCCGCGGACGTCGCCGCCGCCGCGGTCGCGATCGATCCCGCACAGATGCAGGGCGTGAAGGCGCTCCCGTTCGCGCAGCTGCGCTCCTCGTTCCCCGTCCTCGGCAACCCCGTCAACGCCAAACGCAGCGTCACGCTCACCCCGGACGCCTTCGCCTACGGTTTCGGCAACGCGCTCGACCGGAGCGAATCGGACTCGCTGTACGACCACTGGGCCATCCCGTCCCCGGGCCGGCCGCTGTTCCAGGCCGCGTTCGCCAACTTCCTGCCGGGATCACCGGCCCACGTCGACACCAACGTGGAACGCGGACCGCTGCTGATCCTCGGCGGCGGCCAGGACCACACGGTGCCCGAATCGGTCAGTCGCTCGGCGTACCACCGCTATCATCGGGCGCACACCGACAACGACTACCTCGTCTTCCCGGACCGCGGTCACTCGCTGACCGTCGACCACGGCTGGCCCGAGGTGGCCGACACCGTGATCGAGTGGTTGGCGACGAAGGGATTCGGCGCGGCGGTCAGCCACTAGATCCCCCGTCCTATCGGGATCTACCGTTCGATCTCCAGTTCACCCATCCGTGACCAGTCGACTCCGGGAATCTCGGTGTTGATGATGCGCGGAGTCTCACGCAGAGCCGGGCGCATCGCGTCCAGTCCCTTCTCGAAGTGCACGGAACCGACGTGGTCGGCGCCGGCCTGTCCGTCGCGGAACGCCTCGATCAGGACGAACTGCCCGGGACTGTCCACGCTGCGGGTCCATTCGAACCAGAGATTTCCCGGTTCGGCCCGCGTCGCCTCGGTGAATTCCTTGGTGATGACCATCCAGTCGTCCACGCGTTCGTCGAGGACCTCGAACTTCACCACGATAAAGATCACGACGGCTCCAATCTTCGTCAGTAGATATTGGACGGACGGACCATGCCTTCGGCGAGATCGCCGAAGCCCGGGGCCATGATGGCACCAGGATTACCGATGACCTCTTCCACGATGGCGGTCTCGGTCGTGATGAGCAGCGCTGCAATCGATGCCGCGCTTTCGAGGGCGGCACGGGTAACCTTGAAAGGGTCGATCACGCCGTCGTCGAACATGTCGCCGTACGCCCCGGTGAGCGCGTTGAACCCGTGCCCCAGCGGCAGGTCGGCGACCACCCTGACGACGTCGTCGCCATCGAAACCCGCGTTGATCGCGATCCAGCGCAGCGGTTCGTCCAGGGCCCGCCGGACGACGTCGCACCCGATCGCCTCGTCCCCGGCAAGATCGACGTCTGTGAGCGCGCGATGCGACTGTGCCAGCGCGGTTCCGCCCCCGGACACTATCCCCGCCTCGACTGCAGCACGGGTGGCGGCCAGAGCGTCCTCGACACGGAGCATCCGCTCCTTGAGCTCCACGCTGGTGGCGCCTCCGACGCGGATCACGGCCACCCGCCCCGTGAGCCGGGCGATGCGCAGTTCGAGGCTGTCCCGATCGGCATCGATCTTGGCCCGCTCGAGCTGAGCCTCCAGCTGCCCGACTCGGGCATCGAGGAGACGCTGATCCCCTTGTCCGCCGACAATGGTCGTCTCGTCCTCGGTCACGGTGATCCGGTCACACGACCCGAGGCGTTCGAGTGTCACCTCCGACAGCTCGATGCCGGTGTCCTTGGCAATGACGTGCCCCCCGAGCGCCACCGCGAGGTCTTCCAGTTCGGCGACACGGCGGTGTCCGAACCCCGGTGCGCGGACGACCACCGACTGCATCGTCCTGTGCATGTTGCCGCCGACGAGGAGCTGCAGAGCCGGGCCGTCGACATCCTCGGCCAGCACGACCAGGGGCCGGTCGGCGCGCTTGGCCACCTCGATGCTCGGCATGATGTCCTGCACCTGGGTGATCTTCTTGTTGGTGAGCAGAATCAGCGGATGGTCGTGGACGGCTTCCATCCGCTCGGGGTCGGTGACCATGTAACCGGACGTGTAACCGTGATCGAATGCGATCCCGTCGACGATCTCGACCGACAGCCCGAGTGCTTCGCTCTCTTCGGTGGTGACGACCCCCGACTCGCCGACGTAGTCGACTGCCTGTGCGACAACATCTCCGATCGACTCGTCATCGCTCGCGGCGAGCGTCGCGATCCGCTGCAGGTCGTCCCGACCCCCCACCTGAGTCGCCTGATCACGGAGCGCCTCGACGACCACCGTCACGGCCCGTTCGATACCCCGGCGCACACGCATGGGGTTGGCGCCTGCTTCGACCGAACGAAGCCCCTCGCGAACCATCGCCTGGGCCAGCACGGTCGCGGTGGTGGTGCCGTCGCCGACCACACCGTTGGTCTTCATCGCCACTTCCTTGACCAGCTGCGCGCCCATGTTGGCGAAGGGCTCACGGAGCTGGATCTCCCGTGCGATCGTCACGCCGTCGTTGGTGATCGTGGGCGGTCCGGTGAGCTTCTCGAGCACCGCGTTGCGGCCCTTGGGGCCGAGGGTCACCTTCACCGCGTCGGCAAGGGCGTTGACGCCCTGCTCGAGCCGCGATCGCGCATCCGTGTTGTACCGCAGCTCCTTGGCCATGGCCGGCATTCCTTTCGTGGATTTCTGTTGCGGGAGAAGTGCATCTGCGGGAGAACGCGGCTGTCAGGGGACGAGAATCGCCCGGCCTCGCACTCTCCCGGCGTCGAGATCGTCGAGTGCTTGCTGAAAGTCCTCGAGGGGGTACTCGGTGGTGTGCAAGGTGACCTTGCCCTGGGCCGCCAGGGTCATGAGCTCCTGCAGGTCGTTGTAGGTGCCGACGAGATTCCCGATGAAGTTGATCTCCGCGGAGATCACGTCGATCGTCGGGACGTCGATGTTCTCGCCGTAACCGACGACGTAGTAGTTGCCGGCGCGACGCAACACCGAGATCCCTTCGCGAGTGGCGCCACCCTCTCCGACGAAGTCGACGACGGCTTCGGCGCCCTGCCCGCCGGTCAGCTCCAGGACCTGCTGGACGTGGGTACCGTCGGCGACGATGCCGTGATCCGCACCGATCTCCACCGCGAGGTCGACGGCGGCGGGATTGCGATCGAGGACGACCACGGTCACTCCGGAGATCGCCTTGAGGACTTGGATGCCGATGTGGCCGAGCCCTCCCGCCCCGATCACCACGCACACATCTCCGGGTCTGGTCGCCGTCGCGACCTTCGCTACGGCGTGGTACGCCGTCAGGCCGGCGTCGGCGAGAGCGGCGACATCGGCCGGCTCGAGCGAGTCGTCGATCCGTACGACGCTGCGCGCCGTGGTCCGCAGGTATTCGGCATAGCCGCCGTTGAAGTCGATCCCGGGAAACTTGCTGTTCTCGCAGTGGACGTCGTCACCGGACCGGCAGGCACGGCACAGTCCACACGTGATGAGCGGGTGCAGGATCACCTTGTCGCCGACGGCGACGTTGGTGACGGCGTCGCCCACGGCGTGTACCCAGCCCGCGTTCTCGTGGCCGATCGTGTACGGCAGTTCGACGCCGCTCTTCTTCTCCCACTGCCCCTCGAGAATGTGCAGATCGGTCCGGCACACGCCTGCACCACCGATTCGCACGATGACGTCGAGCGGGCCCTCGACCACAGGTTCCGGGATGTCGGTGAGCTGCAGCTTGGTGTGGTATCCGACGACCTGTACGGCCTTCATCGCAGGCTCCTGGTGGTTCTGAGATCGGTGATCCGGGGTGTGGTGCCGACGGAGTCGCCGTCGGCGTAACGGGTGGCGAGCAGACCGCGACAGAAGTGCGCATTGCCTTCCATCGAGATGCGAACGGATTTCGCGAACCTCAGGCGCAGAGGTACCGAATCGGGAGCGATGCGCTGCCCGTTGTCGTCGACGAACACCCGACTGGCAGGGCACACACTCAACCCGAGACGGACGCGGCGGCGCAGCAGTGCGGTCTTGGCCCTTCCTGCTGCAAGGTCACCGAGGGTGAGCTTGTGGATCTCGTTCACGCCCAGGGTCGTCCGCTTCAGGTGGGCTTCGACGCACCGTTCCATTGCGGCCGAATGAGCCTTGGACAGAAAGGTTCTGCGCAATTCGTGCAGACTCTCCTCCGCCTCGGAACCGAACGTTCCGATGTATCCCGCGTCGGCGGCCAGGCCGGCGTTGATCTTGCCGCTGTCGTGGTGGTCGTCCAGCAGAACTCGAACCTCACCGATGTCCTCGACGAGCCGCAGGGCGTCGAGCGCGTCCGACGCCATCAGGTAGGCGAAGTTCGGTGAGCAGAAGGCGGTGGGGAGCCTCAGATGGACGGTGACCCCGTCGTCGTCGAGCGTGATCGAACGGACGAAGCCCAGTTCGGTGATGGGTTCGTCCAGCTCCGGGTCGACGACCGTAGCGAGGGCCTCGACAACGTCGGTCTCCGCGCAGGCAACGGCGGCCGTCATGACGACACGGCCTCTCGGGCACCGGCAGCGACCTCGACACCTTCCTGTCCGGCAGGCTCGTCCAGTCGCAGGTGCGCGGGAACGTCCAGATCGTAGAGGGCTGCCGCGTTGAGTCCGAGGATCTTCCTCTTCTGGTCGACGGTGATCGGGGCGTACTCACCGAGCATGTCCTCGGGAATCTGGAAGTCGACGAACTTCTCGATCAGCCACTTGGGGGTCCAGATCGCGTAGTCGCTTCCGAAGAGGATCTTGTCCTCGCCGATCCAGTAGAGGAGTTCACCGATGATCTGGGCGAAGTACCGGGGCCTGCTGTGGATGAACGGCAAGGCGACCGCGAGCCCGCCGTAGACATTCGATTCCTGAGTGGCGATCCAGCAGAAGTCCTCGAGCCGCGGCAGACCGACGTGCTCCACGACGAACCGCAGATCCAGGTAGTCGGTGGCGACCTTGTCGATGTCGGACACATCGAAGGCGTCGCGATCGAGCGGACGGATCGTCGGCCCCTTGTGGACGTGAATGTTCCTGATACCCAGCTCGATACATTCCTCCAGGTACCGCCTCGACCACGGATCGTCGAGCTTGTATCCGCGGGAGTCACCATGCCACTCCGCGGTGTAGAGCTTGACGCCCTGCAGGTTCATCCGGGCCGCGTCCCTGCGCAGTTGCTCGAGGCCGGCCTCCTCGTGTCGGGGGTCGTACGCATGGTTGTAGGTGAGCTTCCCCGGGTTCTTGCGCACCAGCGCGAGCGCCTCTTCGGTCTGTCCGAACCCGTTGTGGTAGAAGTCGTTCAGCAGGGTTGCCTGGAAGATCGCATGGTCGACGTATCCGTCCACGAAGATGTCGCGCTCGAACCTGTCGGCACCGTAGTAGGTGTAGGTGTCGTAGTCCCACAGGACTTCTTCGGGGCTGAGGTTCTTGTGGTAGTCGTAGAAGCAGTCGATGAACTGCTTGCCATGCACGTTCTTCTGGTTCGACTGGCGCGCGTCCCAGAGGTGTACGTGACCGTCGACGATGAAATACTTTTCACCATTCTTCTCATACATTCTGCAAGCTCCAATCGCTGGAATCTGTTGATGGACGCGATCATCGAGAGATAGTGACCTTCAAAGCGTCGTGGGCATCCGCATGAGCGAAGACTTCGTATGCTTCGACCATCTGGTCGAGGCCGAACGAGTGGGTACCGAACGCGCCGGCGTCGATCCGGCCGTGCTCCACCAGGTCCAGGAGAGTCGCGATTGTCGTGCCGTTGACCAAGCCGGTGGTGATCGTGATGTTGTTGATCCAGAGTTCCTCGAGTCGCAGGCTCACGGGCTTTCCGTGCACACCCACGTTGGCGATGTGCCCCCCGGGTCGGACCAGCGTGGTGCACAGCTCGAAGGTCTCCGGGATGCCGACCGCCTCGATCGCTACGTGTGCGCCTTGACCACCGGTGAGTTCCAGGATGCGTTCGCGCACATCATCTCGGCCGCTGTTGAGCGTCTCGTCTGCACCGAAGTCGAGCGAGCGTTTGAGTCTCGCGTCGGAGAGGTCCACGGCAACCACCGTCGCGGCGCCGTACAGTTCGGCGGTGCAGACCGCGGACAATCCGACGGGTCCGGCGCCGACCACGACGACGGTGTCGCCGGGCCGGACGTGAGCGTTCTGCACTCCGATCTCGAATCCTGTGGGGAGAATGTCGGCCAGGAAGATCGCCTGCTCATTGCTCACGGCGTCGGGCAGCACGTGCACGCTGGTCTCGGCGTAGGGCACGCGGACGTACTCGGCCTGCGTTCCATCGATCAGATGCCCGAAGATCCAGCCGATCCCGCCGACCGACGCGCAGTGCGAGGGCATCGCGGCCTTGCAGGGTGCGCACTTGCCGCACGAGGTGATGGCCGGCACGAGCACTCGGTCGCCGACCGCGAGCGAGGTGACTGCCGATCCGACCTCGGTGATCGTGCCGACCGCCTCGTGGCCGAGGACCCGACCGGGTGTGACGGCCGGGACGTCACCCTCCAGGATGTGCAGGTCTGTTCCACAGATCGTGGTCGTATCCACGCGGACCACCACATCGGTGGGTTCGATCAACTGCGCATCGGGAACGTCGGTCCACGACTTCGATTGCGGGCCTTGGAATACAAGCGCTTTCACGACGACCTCCTTCGGTGGGAGAGATGACCGAGCAATGTCACTGACGTTCCGCGAGATCGAAGCCGATGTGCTCGGCGGCATCCTCGGGGCTGGCGAACAGCAATGTCTTGTCATCGAGGTGGACCATGCGCCCGTAGTGGGTGGAGCTGATCTCCTCGAAGACGGAGCCGTCGAATTCTTCGCCCAACGCCTCGGTGAGTTCGGCGTAGTCGAAATCGAGAAGACGGTGGCCGTCGACGCGAATCATCGACGGGTACTCGGTCAGCTCCACCCCCTCTTTCGCGCCCATTACTTCCGCGACGACGCGACCGATGGGGGTGTTCATCAGGGTGACGCCACACATGTTGGAGAACTCGGTGGACGATCCGAATTGCATGCTCACTTGTCCAACTCCTTCGGGATGTCGAGCCCGAGATCTTCGAGCAAAGACCGGAATTTCACGGTGGCAGCGTCGAGACTCGACGCAAAGGTCACCGCCTTGTCGGCCGGCTGCGACCAGATCGGCTGCAGCGCGCGGGCCGCCTCGAGACACCGGGGCACCCACGTGGCCAGCCACGTGCCGAACAGGTCCTTGTTCGACTCCCCGTACTCGGGATCCCTGGTCAACAACCGGTAGAGGTTACGGGTGTAGGTGAGATCGCGGTCGTAGTCGTGTTCGCCGGTGCCCACGATGGTCGGCGTGATGTAGTCGCCGTTGCCGGCGGCGATCTGCATGACGAGTTCGCTGCGGAACAACGAGCCCACCAACTGCTCGAAGACGATGTTGGAGCCGAAGAGCAGTTCACACCAGTCGGGCGCCGCGGTCAGTCGCTCGACGACCTCTCGGGTGGGCTGCCACTCGGGGGCGGACTGCCACACCTCCTTGTGCACCGCGCCGTCGAAGTTCTCCGTAGCCTCGGACAGATCCAGGTTGAACAGCGCCAGGTCCTGCGCGAATCGCATCTTGTGGGCGGCGTTCACCGCGACGGCGGTGTTGATCATGTTGGTCGGGCACGACCGTTGGATCGACGTGAACACATGCAGCGCAAGACCGTTCTCGGCGTGCATCCACGCCCCCAGGTTGCGGGCGATGAACGTCAGCCACGGCGTGTTCCAGGCGTCGTAGACACGAGCTCGTTTGGCGTTGGACAGACAGAGCTCGACCTGGTGTACGACTTTGGAGTTGTTTCGATAGATCGTCTGGTCCCACTCCTCGTTCGGGTCGAGGAACGCGTGCCAGTCCGACGACTTCGCAGCCGTCCACTCCTTCGGGTATCCGCCGGGTCCGTCGCCGAAGCCGTATATCCACCCCTGCGACAGGTGACGTTCGGGGTCGGGCTGCACGTCGACGGTCACGTCCTCGTACATCGTCGATCGCAACTTGGCCGGCGTGTAGTAGCTGAACCTGCGGCTTCTGGAGCTGGGAAACTCGAGCGCGCCGGCCTCGGAGTCGGTGAACTCGATCTTGGGAAAGCTGCGCTGCTTGGACCCGGTAGTTGTCGTCATCTCATTTCTCAGTTCTGGTCGGTGAAGCGAGGAAGGTGATACCCAACGGCTGCTACTCGAAGGCCGGGCTGGTGAACTTGTCGTAGAAGACCTGATCCCTCGGCGTGCTGTCGGCCTCGAGCAGTTCGAGCGCGGCATCCACCATCGGTGGCGGTCCGCACAGATAGACCTCGGACTTACGGATCTCCGGTTCGCGGCGGCTCACGACGTCGGTGACGTTGCCCTCCTCGCAGGTGATCGGACCGAACGGCGGCGGGTCCATCGACTCCGAGAAGCAGGCGACGAAGGTGAAGTCCGTCAGGCCCTTCCCGAGCTCGAGGATTTCGTCGACGTAGAACAGGTCCTGCGCGGTGCGGGCGCCGTAGTAGAAGTGCACCTGCCGCGTGTTGCCCGTTTCGCTCATGTGCCGGAGCAGCGAGAGGATCGGCGCCATCCCCGCTCCGCCCCCGATGAAGACCACCGGGAGGACGTGCCCCTGTTTGAGCGTGAACGACCCGTAGGGGCCGGTGAGGGAGATCTCGTCGCCCACCGAGATCCCGTCCTCGAGTAGGCTGGAGAATCTTCCACCCGGATACTTCTTGATGAGGAACTCGACCTGCCCGGGCGTCGATTGTGTCGTCGCCATGGAGAAGGACCGGTGCTCCTCGGTGCCTGGAATCTGCAGGTCCGAATACTGGCCCGGTTTGAACTCGTACGCCCCGACCACCTGGAGCCGCAGCGAGACGATGTCCTTCGTCATCGATTCGATCGCGGCGACCCGGGTGCGCACATCCTGGATGGCGATACCGCCGAGGAGTTCGTCCTCGTCGAAATTCAGTAGCTCGATGGTGCAGTCGCTGAAAACGTGTGAGCGGCAGAGCAGTACGTAGCCCTCGTCGGCCTCCGCGTCGTTGCACGCGAAGGTCGAGTAGTCCTCCATCTGGATCTCGCCGTCGAGGACGTAGGACTTGCATGCCGAGCACCGCCCCTCGCGACAGCCGTGCATCAGGTGAATACCCTGCCGGAACGCGGCATCGAGCACGGTCTCCTCTTCGTCGACTTCCATCTCGATGTCGACGGGCTCGAAATTGATTCGGTGCGTGTCGGCCACGGGTGGTCTCCTGGGCTCGGGAATGAGGTTGAGGCCGCATGTGGCGCCGCGTGGACGCGGCGCCACCGACGGGCCCGGTGTCAGGCCGGCACTCCGCCGGCGCGGTACGCGGCGACGTGGGCATCGCGTTCGCTGTCGGACATTTCGTTCAAGAGCACATTCGGGCTCTGGAACGTATTGCCGCGTACGTCGTCGAGAGTCCACAGCTTCTTCGGGTCGTCCAAGTCGAGGTGCGGCTGGCCGACGAGCGTCCTGCCGTCGTCACGCACGTACCCGAGGTCGTGCACAATGTCGGCGAGATCCTTGCCGTGGTGCAAGGTTTCCCATTCGCGGAATCCCGTGAGCCGCCCCATGTTCGGGGTCGGCCTGCCCTGGTACTCGCTGCGGAACGCGACCGCGTCGGTCCAGTAGCACGTCTCCGAGCAATACGTCCGCCACTGGTCGTCGACCTTCTCCACGACCATGTCCTCGCGGATGAGGGCGGGCACCATGCAGGTCCAGCAGCGGTGCGGGTACTGGTACCCGACCTCCTCGAAAGCGATCGGCTTGTTCCGGCCCGGGTAGGCGAGACGGTTGTATTCCTCCCACCACTTGCCGTACTTCGAGTACCAGCCCGGGTACTTGTGCTCGAACCACTCGAAGTCCTTGTCCGTCATCGCGTCGATCCGCCAGTAGTTGACGGGCCAACCCGTGGCGAAGAACCGGGCCACCTCGTGGACGTAGCCCTTCTCGACGATGCGGTTCCACGCCTCTTCGACCAGATCGTGCGGGATGGTCAGGCCGTACTTCTCGAGCGGGATGAGGTAACTGCGGTAGTAGTCGTCGTAGATCCACCGTCGCCACATCTCGGCATAGCTCTCGCGGTCCTTGCGGCGGTCCTTGGTGCCGTATTCGATGAAGGTGCCGATCGCTGCATCGACCACGCAGTGGTTGTTCCACCACGCGTACCGCAGGTCCCGCTCGAGGAGGGGACGGTTCCGTTCGTCGGCGAGCGCCATCAACAGAATCGAGTAGCCGTTCGAGATGTGCCGCGATTCGTCGGACTGCACCGAGTGGAAGACGGTGGGCAGCAAGTAGTCTCCGTTGGCCGCGGCCTCGTCGGGCATGGCCACGAACAGTGTGTTGGTGAACGCGGTCTCGGCCACCACCGTCAGGTAGATGTTCGCCGCGGTGATCGCGTCACCGGTGATGAACCCTTCACCGAACTGTCTGCCGATGGTGCCGGCGTAGTTGTTCGCGAACGCCTTCTCCGTCATGTCGAAGCCGGCAGGGTCGATGTAGTTGTTCATATACAGCTTCTTGAGGTTCATCTGGATAGTCGAGTGACGAACCTCGTCGATCATCTGAACGGCAAGTCCGTTGTGGATCTCCGGGTTGGGCACGGCGTCGATGGCCATCGGCATGGCCCGCGCCGCCGAGATTTCCGGGAAGGGAATGATCGACAGGAACAACTTCTGCCATTCCAGCCACCGCTGCTGCACCTGCCGGAACATGTTGCCGCGGATCGCGCCGTCCATGGCGCCGTAGACCCGATTGTCCTTTTCCTCCTCCATTGGGAAGTAGGACCGCATGATCTGCTTGAGAGGGTCCTTCTTCGGGGCCTTCTCGAACGTGTAGTCGGTGCCGAACCGGGTGGCCGGGGTCGCGAAAGTCGGCTCCCACGAGAGCTCGGTGATCTTTGCGTGGGCCTTAGTCAGGCTCTGCCTGCTCACTGTGCGCCTCCTGAACGGGGTGCCGGCCGGATGCCGGCTAGGGGGGACGTTGTGCGTCCGATTCAACGCTGTGATACACGGCATATCTGTCTCAGTGTGAGACGAAACTCACATTCACTAGGGCGCCTGCTGCATACACTTGCCCCGCGCGATGACCTCTGGCCCGCCCGAACAGCCGACACGGGAGATCAACGATGGGTTCGCAGACGCCGAACAGCCCACATCCGCATGGGACATCTACCGGCGATACCCCCCAGGCTCATTTACCGACTGCGGCCGCCGGCTCTCCCGGTCGCCGGCTCGACCATTGGCTCCGCATGTCCTGGTCGCGGTCACGGGTCGTGCTGGGTGACGTCGACCGTCCCGCCGCGGAATACGTCGAGCGACCGCCGGTCGACACCGTTCTCACCCGCGCCGCCCGACCGGTGCTGGCCGCCCTGGCCGCCGAGATCGAGAACGAGCCGGTCTCGCTGATCCTGACCGATGCCACGGGCGTCGTCCTCTGGCGCCGCAGCGGAGACCGCGGATTGCTGACGACACTCGACCGAGTGGACCTCGCTCCCGGATTCCGCTACGCGGAAACACAAGTCGGGACAAATGGGATAGGAACGGCACTGGAGGTCGGGGTGCCCGTTCTGGTCGACGGGAGCCAACACTTCAGCGGGCAGTTGCGTTCGTTCAGCTGTGCCGGGGCGCCGGTGACGCATCCCATCACCGGCGCGATCCTGGGGGTCGTGGACCTGACCACCAGGGCACAGCATTCGAACTCGCTGCTGCTGTCCTTCGCCAAACTGGCCGCCGCCCGCATCAGCGAACGCATCCTCGAGGATGCCCACGAACTGGACCGGGCGGTGTTGAACGACTATCGCGCTGCATGCCAGCATTCGGGACGACCGGTCATAGCCATCGGCGAGGAAGTGCTGATGATCAATGCGTTGACACAGCAACAATTCGACGCGGGTGACCAGATGGCCATCATCGAACACGCCCGGGACGCACGCGGGGTGGCCAAGCCGTTCTCGACCCTCACCGACCTACCGAGTGGCACCACCGCGCGGCTGAGCTACGAGCCGACCTTCGCCGGCGACAAACTGGCCGGGGGCATCGTCCGGATCAAGGCGCAGGTTTCCGCCACGACCCGTTCCCCGCTGGGCGCCGGGCGTGCACCTGCGCTGCGTACGATCGCCGGAAGCAGCGCTGTGTGGCGGCACACCGCCCAGGGTGTGATCGATGCATGCAAGCGGCGGGAATGGCTCGTCCTCGACGGAGAGCCGGGGGTCGGGAAGGCCGCGTTGATCCGGGCGGTGCACCAAAATGTCTGGGCAGGGCACAGACTCGCGCTGCTCGACGCCGCCGAGCTCGACAGCAACGAACTACTCGACCGAGCAGCATCGGAGTTCGACAGCGGATCGGATCTGGCAATACTTCACGCCGACGTCTTGCATGAGCCCGAACTCGTCGAGCTCACGCACGTGCTGCAGGCGGCGCCCCCAGGGCCGCTCGCCCGTGATCCGTGGGTGAGCCTGACCCGACATCCGCAGGCGGTCGACACTTCCTCTCTGCTCCGGCTGTTTCCGAAGTCGATCAGCGTGCCGCCCTTGCGGTATCACCTCGAGGACATCCCTGATCTCGTGCGGGTACTCCTCGACGCGGCCGGGGCCACCGACCTCGTTCTGGCGCCCGCCGCCTTGAACCAGCTCATGCGCCTGGCATGGCGCGGAAATGTGACTCAGTTGCGCGACGTCCTCGAGGAGGTCCATAGGCACCGCCGCTCGGGTGTCATCGAACCGGAGGCGTTACCCGCCGAGTGCCGGGCGACGACCCGCCACAACCTGACCAGGATGCAGGCCCTCGAGCGCGATGCGATCGTCGATGCAATCGCCCTGCACGCCGGTGACAAGACTGCCGCAGCGGCGGCGCTGGGAATGTCTCGCGCAACGATCTACCGCAAGATCCGCGAGTTCGGGATCGTGTAGCTCTGGCGAGATGGACAGAGTCCGATCGGTATTCGGTCCGATGCCCGACCGGTTGTCTCGTTGATCCCGTCAGTACCGTCGACGGTCGACCTCGGCTGGATATGGCCCCGTTCCGACGACTACGGTCTCCATCGACGGCGATGGGTTGCCGGCGTCGGGACGCTCGGACAGCCACCGCTCGAAGGCCCCGCCTACCGGCAGCGCCTGTCGAAGTGGACGTGCAAACGAACGAAGGCTGGTCGCAGAGCAATGACAGATCTCGGCGTGCAGGACCGCCGCACCGCAATCGACGTGACTGCCCGCGCGCTGACCGAGGTCGGTGCGCCGTGGGTCGTCAACATCGTGGCGTCGATGATCATGGGTGTCGCGGTGGGCGCTCCCGGCTGGGGGGCATTCGTCGCGGTGTGCGCCGGCGTCGTCCCGATGGGCGTCATCCTGGCCGGGATGCGGCGGGCGCGGATCGGCGATCACCACGTCACCCGGATCGACGAGCGACATCTGCTGATGGTCGTGCTTCTCGTTGTCGTGTTGGGCGGGTTGGTCGTCCAGATCGTGGCGCACGCGCCGATCGAGATGATCGCGTTCATGTCGGCGGGCCTGGTGGCGCTGCTGGTCGCGGCCGTGATCACCAGCCTCTTCCACTGGAAGGTCAGTGTCCACACCGGTGTGTCGGCAGGCGTGACAGTCGTTCTGGCGCTCGCCGTGTCGCCGTGGTGGCTGCTGACGCTGGTCCTCACACCGTTGATCGGCTGGTCCCGGGTTCACCTCGGAGACCACACGCGCGGGCAGGTCGTCGTCGGCGCGCTCGCCGGAGCGCTCGCCGCCGGCCTGACCTACGCGTCCATCGCCTAGGACGGCTCGTCGGCGCGACCCTCGATCAGGCCGGCAGGTTCTCCGTGGCCCAGGCCGTGATCTCCCGCAGCGCCGGGAGAAGCGCCTGGCCGGACGGCGTCAGACTGTAACTGACAGCGATCGGCGGACCGTCGTCGACCACCCGCTGGACCAGTCCGGCCTTGCCCAGAACGCCGAGCCGCTCGGAGAGCACCGAGTCGCTGATGCCCGCGACCGCGCGGCGCAACTCGGAGAATCCGGCCGGGCCGGACAGGAGGGTCGCGAGAATGACGCCGTTCCAACGCTTCCCGAGAAACTCGAAGGCGCGTGCGAGGGCCGCGTCGCACGCCCTCGGTTCGTGTTCCTCGATCGCCATGCCCCGATCCTAGCAACCAGTGCTACTTTCGACATAGCCACTAGTAATTTAGAAGTCGCAAGGAAGAAGGAAGCATCATGACCGAACTTGCCGAGGGCGTGACCCACACGCTCGRCACCCTCGACGAGGCCGGCCGCGCCGCGCTGTTCACCGAGGCGCGCACCGCGAACACGTTCGCCTCCACCCCCGTCAGCGACGCCGAGCTCGCCGAAATCTGGGAGCTCGCGAAGTGGGCGCCGACGGCAGCCAACACCCAGCCGCTGCGGGTGCTCTTCGTCCGCACCGACGAGGGTCGCGCGCGGCTCGCCCAGCACATGGCCGACGGCAACAAGGCGAAGGTGCAGGCAGCGCCCGCGGTGGCCGTACTCGCGGTGGACACCCGCTTCCACCAGCACATTCCGACAGTGTTCCCGATCCGCCCCGAAATGGCCGACTTCTACGAGGCCAACGAGGAGGTGCGCTCCGGCACCGGGTCGTTCAACTCGGCACTGCAGGCGGGCTACTTCATCCTCGCGGTCCGCGCGCTGGGCCTGGCGGCCGGGCCGATGGCCGGCTTCGACGCCGCCGGGATCGACGGCGAGTTCTTCGCGGACGGGCCGTGGAAGTCGATCCTTGTCGTCAACATCGGCCACCCCGGCGAGAACCCGTGGTTCGACCGTCTCCCCCGGCTCGACCCGGCGGAGACCCTGCACTGGGCCTGAGACGTCGTCAGCTCCCCGTCGCCGCGATCTCGGTGAGCAGGGTGGACGCTCGGTCGATGGCATCGTCGGCCGAGCGTCCCTCGCCCTGCACCGCACCCACCACGAGGCGGCCGGGCGCACCGACGGTCGCGGCGAAGAGAAAGACCCCACCCGCCTCGTCCGTGGTGCCGGTCTTGAGGCCCACCACGCCCTGCCGGCCGAGCAGCCAGTTCGTGTTCCGCACGACCCCGACGCCGGAGATCACCGCGTCGGGCCGTGCCACGATCTCGGCGATCACGGGGTGTCGCATCGCGGCCGCGGCGAGCAGCGTCAGATCGTGCGCGGTGCTGGTCGTCGAAGGCGAGAACCCGCTCGCGTCGGATCCGACCGTGGTGGCGGTCATGCCGAGTGAGCGGACCAGACCGGTCGCCGCCGTCCGGTAGTCGGCGAGCGAACCGAACGCCCACGTGGCGAGGGTGTCCGCCAGGTTGTTGGCCGACGGCAGCAGCATGCCCTCGAGGATCTCCCGTTGGGTCAGCTCTTGTCCCTGCCCGACCACCACCACGGAACCCTCGCGGGCGGCGTAGCTGCGGTACAGCTCGGCGTCGGCCTCCGTCATCGTCAGGACGGGGCCGTCCTCACCCGGCGCCAGCGGTTCCTTCCCCAACACCGTCAACGCGGTGATGATCTTCGCGGTGCTCGCGGTCGGTTGTGGGCGCTGCTTCGGATTCGCGACCCGGACCTGACCGTTCTCGTCGTCGGCGAGCACGTACGCGGTGGACGCCCCGTGTCGGTACAGGCTGACCGGGCCACCGGATCCCGGGGCCGCCATCAGATCCACGAACCAGAGTGCGGCGACGACGAGCAGGATCACGATGGCGATCGGGAGGACGAGCCCCCTTCGAAGGTTGTGCATGCCGTCCACCGTCGCGGCGGTGTATTCGGATCCTGCCGGGGTTGTGTCACCGTTCTGCTACAACGTGTGGCGCTCATTGTGGCGTCCGGTCCCGCCCGGAGGATGGGGTCCATGAGTTCGGTGCTGCTGATCGAGGACGACGACAACCTGCGTGACGCATTCGGTCTCGCGCTCGGTCGTTACGGGCACACGGTGACGCCGGCCGCCTCCGGATCGACCGGGATCGCCGCGCTGGGGAGCGGAACGTTCGACATCGTGGTGCTCGACGTCATGCTCCCGGACGTCGACGGATTCGAGGTGTGTCGGCGGATCCGGTCCGACAGTTCCGTCCCGATCGTGATGCTGACCGCCCGCGGCGAGGACGTCGACGTGGTCTCGGGACTCGAAACCGGGGCCGACGACTACGTGGTCAAGCCGGTTCAGCCGCGGATCCTCGACGCCCGCATCAAGGCGGTACTGCGACGCACGGCCGGAGCCACGGTTCCCGAATCCGCCCGCGAGGTGCACGGCGACCTCGTCATCGACCGCGACGCGTTGACGGTCACCGAGGGTGCCCGTCGGCCCGCTCTCACCCGCACCGAGTGGCAGCTGCTGCTGGCACTCTCGGAGCGCCCCGGTCAGGTGTTCTCCCGGGAACAACTGCTCGAAAGGGTGTGGGGCTTCGACCATCTGGGTGGGTCCCGCCTCGTCGACGCCTGTGTGCAGCGGTTGCGCGCGAAGCTCGAGAAGGATCCGTCGGCACCGCGGTACGTGCAGACGGTACGCGGCTTCGGCTACCGATTCGGGCCGGTCGCATGAGCTGGCGCAGACCCGGGCTGCAGGCCCAACTTGTGGTGGTCCTCTCGGCACTCGCGTTCGTCGCCGCGGTCGCGGCCTCGGCGGCGGTGTACCTCCAGGCGCGCAACAACATCTTCTCGGCGGCCCAGGACCAGATCCTGAACGGGTTCGCCGACACCATCGACGCCGCCTCCGACTGGATCGGACCGGAGCCGACCCGCCGCGAACTGGCGGAGCTCACCATTGTCGGCGACGGCAGCGTGGCGCGCTCCGGGAACGTCCAGGTCGGCAGCTGGCCGTTCGACGTCCCCGACCCGCCGCAGGCGCTGCTGAATCGCGTCGAGCAGTCCCCGATGCCGGTCTTCCAGCGCGAGTCCGGGCACGCCGTGCCACTCTTCTACGTCGCCGGGCAGATCCGGAACGACTGGAACAGTGAGGAGTTGACTCAACCGGTGCTGGTCACCGCCGTATACAACCTCGCGCAGGCCCAGTCCCAGATCGACAGCCTCGAGCGCCGGGCCGCAGCCGTCGCCGCCGTCGTCGCGGTCCTCGGCGCCCTGATCGGTCTGTGGATGGCACGCAGACTGGTGCTTCCGTTGCGCCAACTCAACGCGGCGGCCGCATCACTCGTCCCGGGCACACCCCGCCGCGAGCTGACCGCCGCGGCCGGACACGAACTGGCCGAGCTGGTTTCGACGTTCAACCGGACTGCGGCAGAACTCGATCGCACCGTCGCCGACCTCGCGGCCAAGGAGGCCGACGCGCGACGCTTCGTCGCCGACGTGTTCCACGAACTCCGCACGCCACTCGCCGCGCTCGTCGCGGTCACCGAGATCCTCGAGGACGACGCGGCGTCGATGGAGCCCGACACCGCGCGGGCGGCCCGAATCGTGAGCCGCGGCACGGAACGACTCTCACGACTCACCGAGGACGTCATCGAGATCTCGCGCTTCGACACCGGCCGCGCCGACCTGGACCTGCACGTCCACGATCTGACGGAACTGACCCGGGAATCGCTCGGCACCCGCGGATTCGAGGACCGGGTGCGGCTGATCGACGGCACCCCCGTCCGGTGCACCGTGGACAGGCGGCGGCTGGACATCGTGATCGGGAACCTCGTGGCGAATGCGCTCGCCCACGGACGACCACCGGTCGTGATGACCGTGACCGGGGACGACGAGACGGCCGTCCTCTCCGTCACCGATCACGGCCCGCCCATCCCGGACGACCAGCGCCGACGGTTGTTCGAGCGCTTCTACAAGGCCGACGCGTCCCGTGGCGACACCGAGGGCAGCGGCATCGGGCTGGCCCTGGTCGAGGAGAACGTCACCCTGCACGGCGGAACCATCACCGTCACATCGGGTTCCGGTGGCAACACCTTCACCGTCAGGCTGCCCCGACTGCCCCGGCTTCCCGGTCACGCGAACGAGACGTGAGCGGCACACCCCGCCCACACAGGAGACTCACATCCTCACCTCAGGGGTCGCTCGAGGTCGGGGCATCTACTGGAACGTGCAGCACCGACCGGTGCGGTTCGAGATCACGACATGGCCCCGGCCACGGAAGGATGGCGGACTCGGCGGTGGCGGGGGGCTGGGCGGCTTCGGCAGCTAGAAACACGGTCCGCTCGCAGGTTCCGGGTCGGCAGGTCACCGGCCCGGAACGGGCACCTGCCCGTCGCTCACAGGCCAGTCGGCGATGCTCCGCAGCAGATCGTTGAGGTGGGTACAGGTGTCGACACCGCGGAACTCACGCCGGACCCGCGCCTCCACCTCTGCCACCGCCATGCCCACGAGGCGACCGGCGCTCGCGACCGCGCCCGGGCAGTCGAACCACGGCAGCACGCGCGGCGTCGCGACGGCCTCCCGGATGACGCCGGTCTCGGCGTCCGCGACCACCGCGAGCTGGTACTCGTGGATCACGGTCTCGACCCCGTCGGCGCGGCCGTAGGTGTCGCGGAACATCGCGTCGATGTGCACCGCGCCGTCGGCGACCCAACGGTCGATGCGCCGACGTCGACGCATCGAGTGCGGGGCGAGCGGGCCCGGCAGTCGACCGAAGGCGTCGTCGATCCGCGGCGCGACCGGACCGTCCGCGACGGGGCTACGCCCACGCACCCCGATCGTCGCGATGAGGGCTCCGCGTTCGGCGTATCCGGCGCACTGGTCACCGACGGGAACGTATCCGGTACTCGCAGTTCCGCTTTGCGGATCCAACTCGTTCGCCGCGGACACCGCGTGCCCGGAGATGAGGGTGCCCAACGGCACGTCGTCGAGCAGCAACACCAGCGGCGTATCCCGGCGGACGGCACCGCCCGCGACGACCGCGCCCAGACGTCCACGGAACCCGGAGATTGCGGATTCGCCGACGAGGCCCGCGAGTTCCGGGACGGCGGGCGTGGTCTCCAGGCCGGTCAGAACGCGGCCGCGGTGGTAATCCACAGCTGCTCGGAGAGCAGCGGTTTCACGAACCGACGGAAACCGGTCCGCGTCGATCTCGAAATCCCACGCCCGCCCCGACAGTTCGAGTGCGCCGCCGATCCCGGTGGGCCGGTCCAGGTCCAGACACGTCACGCGCCGACGCGATGTCGCACGCGCCACTGGGGCCTCCGCCCGCGGTCCGCGTACGGAACCGTGCAACGCGGGGTCCGGTACGCGCTCGCTCATGCAGACGACGGTGCCTCGGGACCCGGAAACCGTCAAGACGGGGTCTCATCCGTCGGGACGAGGGTCACGAACAGACCGGTCTTTTCGGTTTGCAATGATCGGACTCGGACAGGTTGATGGAGCGGATGTCCGTGTTTGCCCGCCATCATGACTGTCGGCGTGCACAATCGAGACCGAAACGGGGGGTGGATCTTGATGAGACAGCGTCGAGACAATCATTGTCCCGACCCCCCTCCGCGCCGCAGTTCGACGTGGGCGCCACCCCGGAAGCGACTGCTCGCCCGCTTGGATCGCAACTCTCCGATCACCGTCATTCGCRCGCCACAGGGGTTCGGCAAGCTCGATCTGGTCAGGTCCTGGCTGGAGACTGCTCGTTCGGACTTCCGTGCGGTGCTGTGGATTCCGGCCCCCACCGGGACTCCGGATTCCGAAGCGTTCTGGACCACGGTGATGGATCGGATCCGCACTGCGGGCGTCATTGCCGGGGAAACGAATCCGGGTGGCGATGCCACCTCGGCGGCCGAGTCGGTCCGCGAGTTCCTTGCGCGGAGCGGGGCGCCGGTACTTCTCGTGCTGGTGCGGGTCGATCTGGTTCGTGACGACCGGATCGAGGAGGAGATCCTCCACCTGCTCGACCGCTGCCACAACGTCAACATCGTCGCGACCACGTGCGGACGGTCGCTGTTCGGCGATCCGATCCGTGTGGAACCGACGCACGAATTGATTCTCACGCGCGATCTTCTCTACACCCGCGAGGACGCCCGAGAGCTGTTCGCACACTCCGAAATCGAGCTCGAGCCGGGCGAACTGGAGTACATCCTGGAGCGCGTCGGCTCGTTGCCGGCGCTCATGCGTGTCGCGGTCGTGGTCGCCAAGACGCTGCCCGACCTCGCGGGTCGGCGGGCGCTGCTCGCGCATCGGCTCGACAACGCGATCGACCGATACGTGCATTCCACTGTCCTCGCATGCCTTTCGGTTGACGCCGATCGCAATTTCGTCATCGCGGTGGCATCTGCCCGCGTCATCACTCCGGACGTCGCGACACTGCTCACCGGGGTGGACGACGCGGCCCGGCGTCTCGAGTCTCTCGAATCCGCCGGAATCGTCAACCATTGCGAGACGGTGTTCGAGGACGCCTGGGAGTTCGCCCCCGCGATCCGGGACCGGCTGATCGCCGCCCAGGAGTCGGTCGGCATCCAGCCCGCGCAGAACCTGACGAAACTCGCCCGTCATTCGCTGGAACGAGGGGACGTCGCCGGCGGCCTGGCGTACGCGGCCGAAGCCCGTGACTGGGATCTCGCGATCGATCTGATCGACACGCACTGGGTCGGTCTCGTCGGAAGTCATCTCACCGTACTGCGGGCAGTCCTCCGTGAAGTGCCGGAGGAGCGGCTCGCGTCGCGTCCCGCGATCAAGGCCGGACGCGACCTGTTCACGGCCCTCGACACGCAGTCCACGATTCCGGAGAGCGTCCTGCCCGACGATCCGAGGGACGTCGAGACATCCGGAGCCGCTCCGGCTGCCGAGCACGCGCTCGCCGTCGGTTGCGTACAGGCCCTCATGCTGCGGCTGGCGGGCGAGCACGAGCGCGCTGCGGAGTTGACGCGCCGGCTGTCGCACCTTGTCCGCGGGGCACTGGACGCCCGGCCCGACGAGATCGGACCCCAGCTTCCGGGCATGCGGCTGCAGTGGGGGATCACCTACCAACTCGCGGGGGCGTTTCCCGAGTCCACGGTCGAGCTCCGCCTCGCCCATCGCGGCGCCCTGGCACAACGGATCCGTGTCGGGGCCCGCCACGCCGCCGGCAACTCCGCGATGAACTGGGCTGTCGTCGGCGAACCGGGACGCGCCACGGAATGGCTCGAACTCGAGGACGCCCATCCGGACCCGGACGGCTGGCTCGAACCGCGGGCCAAGGTCGGCGGTCTCGTCGCCCGCACCCTGGTGGCGGTGGACCGGCTGGACTTCACGGCGGCGGCCGCCTGGCTCGACGAGCTGGGTGAGGCGTCCGGGCGAGAAGAGCTGTGGCCGTTCGTGACCTATGCGCACGGACGCTTCGCGTTGGCCGCCGGTCAAGCGCATGCCGGAATGGCCGTCCTGCAGCGGGCGATCGCATCGCATGCCGCGGTGCTGCGCCCGGGATCGACGATCGATCTGGTGCTGACGGCCCTCGAGGTCGATCTGCGCCTGGCGCTCGGCGAAGGCAACCGGGCGCTGTCCGTCCTCTCCACGCAGACTCCCGACGAGCCGATCCTCGCGGCGACCGCGGCCCGCGCCCGCCTGCTCACCGGTGCGCCGGCGGCAGCACTGGCGCTGTGCCGCAAGTTCGATTGGTTCAGCTACCCGTTCACCCGCACCCAACTGGAGGCGCTGCTCGTCGAGGCCGCCGCCCATCGGGCCCTGGGTGAGAACGCCGCCGCGACACGGGCCTGGCAACGCGCGGCCGCCATCGCCGACCGCGCCGGGCTGGTGAGCACGCTCTCGACGGTGCCGCGAGAGTTGTTGGCAGCGCTCGACTCCGCCGCGGCGAACCCGTCGTCGACCGCGCGCGTCCTGCTCGCGTCCGATGCGCCCGAGATGTACCCGGCGGCCGTGCATCACGTCGACCTCACCGCGCGCGAGCGGGCCGTGCTCGCCGAACTGGCGGTGGGTCTGTCGACGGTCGAGATGGCCCGCAAGCTGTTCGTCTCGACCAATACGATCAAGAGCCAGTTGCGGTCGCTCTACCGGAAGATCGGCGCCCACTCCCGCGACGAAGCGTTGGAGATCGCGTACCGCACCGGTTTGATCGACTGAAGGCCGTTCGAGAGGAACCCCGACATGCACGACCCCCTAGGCGCGACGTCGCCGGCAGGCCCCACGGCCCGCTCCACCGGACACTTCGCCGACCTCGACTTCGCGGGGTTCTGGAACGACGGCGACTACTCCTGCGAGAACTATCTCGAACCCACACCGAGCGACGAGCTGATCGCGGAGGTCGAAGCAGAGCTCGGCTACCGGCTGCCCGACTCCTATGTGGAGCTGGCGCGGATGCGCAACGGCGGCATGGTCGAGCGCTCGTGCCATCCGACGGACGAGCCGACGGGTTGGGCCGAGGATCACATCCAGATCACCGGCATCTACGCGATCGGCCGGACGGCGACCTATTCGCTGTGCGGCGAGCTGGGTTCGGCGTTCATGCGCGACGAATGGAACTACCCCGACATCGGCATCGGCATCGCCGACACCCCGAGCGCCGGTCACGAGCAGATCATGCTCGACTACCGCGCATGCGGCCCCACCGGCGAACCGTGCGTGGTCCACGTCGACCAGGAGGCCGACTACGCGATCACTCCCGTCGCACCCGACTTCGCATCTTTCGTCCGAAACCTGGTGAGCGAGGACGAGTTCGACGACAGCGCGGAAACCCTCGCCGCCGACCTCGAGACGGTGCGGCTCGGCACGCTGTCGCCGATCGTGCGACGCGCTCTCGACGCCGCCGACCTG
Organism: Rhodococcus sp. TAF43; assembly: GCF_052113525.1. NCBI lineage: Bacteria > Bacillati > Actinomycetota > Actinomycetes > Mycobacteriales > Nocardiaceae > Rhodococcus > Rhodococcus sp. TAF43. Next base: position 56,450 of record NZ_JBFRDL010000008.1, on the reverse strand, counting down.
CCGGACGGTGAGGCCGTCGTCCGCGCACTCGCGGAACGGATCGTGGAGGCGAAGGGCTTCTACTCGCTGCACGCCGACCCCGACTCGCACCTGATGTACGACGCGATGTTCTGGCTGTACTCGCACCTGACGACCGCCACATCGTTCGAGGACTTCGTCCACAGAGCCGAGGGACAGACCGACTACGCCAGGCCCTGCTACACCCTCATGGTCACCACGCGCTTCGTCGACGATCCGTACGGGTTCTGCACCGGCGGCTACGCCGAGGGATTCCTGCGCGACTGGTGGGATGCGCGGATTCAGGCCGGGCACATCGTCCCGTCGGGCGCGGGCTACCGGCTCGATCCGGAGTACGCGACGCAACTGGTCCGGGTTCTGCGCGCCGTCGCCGGCACCTTGTAACCGTGTAACCGCGTATCGGTAGATCCGCACCGCAGCGCCTACCCGCCCTGCTTCAATCAGGTATGGGCCCACACACCGGGCAGTCGATCGGATCCAGGGCGACACTCGTCCTGGCGACGCTGTCGGCCGGTCAGTTCCTCATGACCCTCGACAGCTCGGTCATGAACGTGTCGATGGCGATGGTCGCGTCCGACCTCGGAACGACGATCACCGGCATCCAGACGGCGATCACGCTGTACACGCTCGTGATGGCGACGCTGATGATCACCGGCGGCAAGATCGGGAGCATCGTGGGCCGCCGCCGGGCGTTCGCGATCGGGCTCGTCGTCTACGGGGCCGGGTCGCTCACCACCGCCCTCGCGCCCAATCTCACGGTCCTACTGATCGGCTGGTCGCTACTCGAGGGCATCGGTGCGGCACTCATCATGCCCGCCATCGTCGCGCTGGTCGCATCCAACTTTCCTCCCGAGAGACGTTCGAGCGCATACGGATTGGTCGCCGCGTCCGGCGCGATCGCGGTCGCGGCGGGTCCGCTGATCGGCGGTGCCGTGACCACCTTTGCGTCGTGGCGGTACGTCTTCGCCGGCGAGGTGGTGCTGGTCCTGGTGATCCTGCCGGTGCTCCGCCGGATCGAAGACACGCCGCCGTCCCGGGTGCGCCTCGACATCATCGGCTCGCTGCTGTCGGTGCTCGGTCTGGGACTCGTCGTGTTCGGTGTGCTGCGGTCCGGCGAATGGGGCTGGCTGCGCAACCGACCCGGCGGGCCCGAGATGTTCGGTCTGTCCCCCGTGTTCTGGCTCGTCGTGTCCGGACTGCTCGTGGTCTACGCATTCATGCGGTGGGAGGCGCGCCTGACCCGGCTGGGGCGGGAACCGCTTCTCGACACCCGCCTGCTCGGCAACCGGCAACTGTCCGGCGGCCTGACGATGTTCTTCGCGCAGTTCCTGGTCCAGGCCGGTGTCTTCTTCGCAGTGCCGCTGTTCCTGTCCGTCGTCCTCGAACTCAGTGCGCTGCAGACCGGGATCCGCCTGCTCCCGCTGTCGATCGCGCTCCTCCTGGCCGCCGTCGGTATCCCCCGGGTGCGGCCGCACGCGTCGCCGCGACGCGTCGTCCGCCTGGGGTTGGGGTCCATGATCATCGGCATCCTCATCCTCGCGGCCGGCATGAGTCCCGGAGCCAACGCCGGCATCGTCGCCGTCCCGATGCTCCTGATGGGGCTGGGCCTGGGGGCGCTCGCGTCACAACTGGGCGCGGTCACCGTGTCGGCGGTGCCCGATGCACGCAGCGCCGAGGTGGGTGGTCTGCAGAACACCGCCACCAACCTCGGCGCGTCTCTCGGCACCGCACTCATCGGATCGGTCCTGATCTCGACCCTCACCGCGTCGATCATCGCCGGAATCCAGAACGATCCGCGGGTCCCCGAAACCGTGCAGCAGCAGGCCGAGACCGATCTCGCGAGCGGCGTACCCTTCCTCAGCGACACCCAACTCGACGCCGATCTGCGCGACGCCGGTGTGGATCCGAACACCGCGAGCGCGGTCGTCGACGCGAACTCCGATGCCCGGCTCGAGGCCCTGCAGAGCGCGCTCTCGGTGGCCGCGCTGCTGGCCGTCGCCGCGCTGTTCGGCACCGGGCGGATACCTCGCAGGCCGGTCGGATCCGACGAGGAGAACGCGGACGAGTGAGGCCTGTCAGGCCCGCGAACACAGAATCCCGTTGGGCGACAGTCACTCCGGACGCATCGAACCCGTCTCGTTGAACCGCTGGTGGAACGACAGCGCCTCGCCCAGCAGGTGCGGGGTGTGGCCGGCCGACGGGTACGCCTCGGCGCGGTCGACGTAGTCGAGCAGCATCGCCCGGTAGTCGGGGTGCGCGCACTTGTCGATCACGACGCGCGAGCGCTTGCGCGGCGACAGCCCGCGCAGATCCGCCAGGCCCTGCTCGGTGACGAGCACCTGGACGTCGTGCTCGGTGTGGTCGACGTGCGGGACCATCGGCACGATCGACGAGATCGCGCCGCCCTTCGCGGTGGACGGGCTCAGGAACATCGACAGGTAGCCGTTGCGGGCGAAGTCGCCCGAGCCGCCGATACCGTTCATGATCTTGGTGCCCATGACGTGCGTCGAGTTCACGTTGCCGTAGATGTCAGCCTCGAGCATCCCGTTCATCGCGATGATGCCGAGACGGCGAACGATCTCCGGGTGGTTGCTGATCTCCTGCGGCCGCAACACGATGTGCTTGCGGTAGAAGTCGATGTTCGACATCAGTTCGTCGATGCCCTCCTCCGACAGCGCCAGCGACGTGGCCGACGCGTACCGGACGGTGCCGTGCTTGATGAGGTGCAGCATCCCGTCCTGGATCACCTCGGAGAAGCACGTCAGGCCCTTGTGCGGTCCGGCATCCAGACCCTGCAGCACCGCGTTGGCGACGTTGCCGATGCCGGACTGCAGCGGCAGCAGGCCGTCGGCGGGCAGCCGCCCCTTCGACACCTCGTACTCGAAGAAGTCGAGCACGTGTGCCGCGATGGCCTGGCTCACCTCGTCCGGCGGGGTCAGCGGGCTCGCGCTGTCGCGGGCGTTCGTCTCGACGACGGCGACCACCTTGTTCGGATCCACCCGCAGCGTCGGCTGGCCGATGCGGTCCTCCACCGAGATCAGCTGGATCGGCTTGCGGTACGGCGGCAGCGCGGTGCCGTAGTAGACGTCGTGGATGCCGGTCATCGCGTCGGGCACCCACGAGTTCACCTCGAGGATGACCTTGTCGGCGACGTCGAGCCAGGTCTTGTTGTTGCCGATCGACGCGGACGGGACCAGTTCGCCGGACTCGGTGATCCCGGCGACCTCGACGACGGCGACGTCGACGTTGCCGTAGTAGCCCTCCCACACCTGCTGCGCGACGTGCGAGAGGTGGATGTCGACGTAGTCCATGCGGCCGCTGTTGATGTTGCGGCGCGCGGTCGGCTCGGACTGGTACGGCATCCGCAGCGAGATGCCGTCGACCTCGGCGAGGAGGCGTTCGGTGCCCACGGACACCGAGGCTCCGGTCAGGAGGTTGATGGTGAAGTTCGACCCGGCACCGCGGACGGCGTGGATGCGGTCGGCGAGGGCCGGGATGATCGCCTTGGGCGTGCCGGCGCTGGCGAACCCACTGATCGCGACGGTGTCGTGGGGGTGGATGAACTTGACGGCCTCCGCGGCGGAGGTCACCTTGTTCCGGAAGCCCGAATTGCKGATCCGGGTCGGGTTCGACAGGGAACCGGCTTCGTCCATGCGCGAGGTCACAGTGACAAGGCTAACTCTCGACCTGCCGATGAAATGTCCGCCTCCATTGATCAAAATGTCTCTGACGTGCGGGTTTCGTTCCGCAATGCACGCGGAGATCGGTGACGCGCCCGAAACGTGCGACGAGCGCGCACATCGCCGCGACGAACAGCGTTCCCCGGTTCAGCCGAACACCCAGTTTCCAAGAACCATGTAAGCCGCGGTGCCACCGACGATGCTGAGCAACGCGTGACGGCGCCACCGGTGCAGACCCACGGTGACGGCCAGCGCGACCACCGCCGGCACCAGCGACGACGGCGTCGCCGAGACGTTCCGCAGCGTGTACACCGCGAGGATCAGCATGATGCCCACCGGCATGTGTATGCCCAGGTAGTGCACCAGCGCCGACGAACGCAGCGGGGCGATGACCGCGAACGGCACGGCGCGCAGCGCGAAGGTGACGGCCATGATCACCGCGAGGGCGGTCAGGATGTACGCGACGTCAGGCATCGACGGCGTCCTTCCCGCTCCGGCGGTGCAGCAGGAAACGGACCAGCAGCGCCGCCACGAACAGCGTCATCGCGACCATCAGCATCTGCTCACGCGCGACGACCAGGGCCGCCAGCGCGCTCAGCAGCGCCAGGATCGGGGTGGGGATGTCCCGGCGGGCGCGGAACGCGTCCAGCGCCAGCACCACGAACAGGGCGGTGAGCGCGAAGTCCAGGCCGACAAGTTGCATCGGGATCGCGTTGCCGACGACGGCACCGACGACACCGCCGAGCACCCAGTACAGCTGGCAGAACACCTGGATGAAGAGGACGCGGCGACTGCTCAGATTGTCGGGATCCTTGCCCGCGGTGACCGCGTACGCCTCGTCGGTGAGCGCGTACATGCTGTAGACCTTCGCGAGACGTCCACGCACCCGGTGCAGCGGGAACGACAGCCCGTAGAACACGTGCCGGAAGTTGACGAGGAACGTCGTCATCGCCACCGACGCGAGCGGCGTGACCGCCAGCACCAGCCCGATCGCGAGGAACTCGAGCGAGCCGGCGTAGATCGTGAGCGAGAAGATCGGCGCCCACCACCATGCGAACCCGGACTGGACCAGCAACAGGCCGAACGCGAGCCCGAGCGGGAACAGCCCGAACCCGACGGACACGGTGTCGCGGGCCGCCGCGCGGACATCGGACCGGCGCGACTCGGCGGGGGAGGCTTCGAGGCCCGGGAGGCCCGGGAAACACTGCTCGGGAAACGCGCTGGTCACGAGGCAATAATAGTGCGGAGTCGGTGGCATGTGATTGCCGGATATTGCCCCCGGAGGCGATGGGGCGCAATATTCTGCTGTGGATGATCTCGATCGCGCAATATTGCGCGAGTTGCGTTCGAACGCCCGGCTCACCAATGCCGAACTGGCCGATCGGGTCGGGCTGACGCCGTCACCGTGCCTGCGGCGGGTACGACGGCTCGAGGCCGACGGCGTCATCGTCGGCTACCAGGCCGTCGTCGACCCGGACGCTGTCGGACGCGGATGCGAGGTGATCGTCAACGCCGAGATCGTGTCGCAGGACCGCAAGACGGTCGAGCAGTTCGAGAACGAGGTGGGCGCCTTCGACGAGGTGGTGGAGTTCCGCCGCATGATCGGCCTGCCCGACTACTTCATTCGCGTCGTTGTCGCCGACCTCAACGCATTCGAGGTGTTCCTGCGCACCAAGCTGATGGAACAGCCGGCCATCTCGAAGATCGAATCGCACCTGACGATGAAGAAGTTGAAGGGTTGAGCAGTTTACAGGAACCGGGGCAGTCGGTTTCGATGAATCGCGCAATCCGGATGAGCTCGCGCAATATTTCACCCTGCCGCCACCCCCACTCCCGCCCCGCCCGAGGGCGCGTCTGTAACTAGCTTTGTACCCATCGGCCGTCGGGGCGCTGAGGAGTACGGAAACAATGGTCATCGCTTTCGGCATGCGCGCCCACGGGCGGGCACAGGCCATTCACCAGATCGAGCAGGGTCTCCAGAACGCCGCCGCAGGCTCGGGCTCGGCGCTCGTCGTGACGGGGACGCGGCGGTCCGGGCGCACCCACTTTCTCGACGAGGTGTACCGGATGCACGAGGGCCGGACCGCCTTCGTCACGGGCCTTCGCGAATCCGACCTTTCGCCGCTCGCTGCTTTTCTCCCGCTTTTCACCCGCATCGGGGTCGACGGGGACGCCCTGGTCGGGGCAATCCCCAATGACCGCAAGCCGGCAGTGGACGATGTCGGGGCAATCATCGGCGACCGTGTGTTGTCCGCCCTCGAATCCTTCGACACGGGCGAGTTCCCGTTGCTCGTTGCCGTTGACGACGCCGACCTCCTACCGCCGTCGTGTATCGCGATCCTCGGCTACGTGGCTCGACGCCTCGCGAAGTTGCGGGTGTTCGTCGTCCTGGCCTCCGGGCCCCGGGTCGATCCCCGCCTCCAGGCGCTCCCCCAGCTGCCCATGTACACGATGACGCTCGCCGAATCGGGCGCGTTCGTCGAGTCGGCGACCGGCGGCCGGCCGCCGCTGTCCACGATCATCGAGCTGCACCGCATCGGCCGCGGGAACCCCGTCGATATCGGGGAGCTGTGTGAGCATCTGACCACGGCCCAGCTCCACGGACATTCGGTACTCCCGAAACCAGTTGCGGTGGCGCACAATCGCACCGATCGGTGGCGCACCGCCTTCGGGAGCCTGACCGCCGCGCAGCGAGCCGCCCTCACCGTGCTGTCGATAGCCGGGGCGGTGGAGCCCGATCGACTGGTCGAGACGCTCCGGTCGAAGTTCGGTTCGGACATCGACCTGGACCTGGACCACGAGATTGCCACCCTCGTGCGTGCGGACCACATCCAGTCGATTCGTCACCAGGTGCACGTCCACAGCCACCTCGACCGCGCCGCGATCTATACGATCGCCCCACCGAAGCTGCGGGTGGAATGCCATCGCGTCGTCGACAGCCACTCGTTGCTGCGCGAGCGACCCGCTCTCGCAGCCGCGAACCGGGTATTTATCGGCGAGCCGGTGGACATGCACACCGACGAGATCATCCGCCGGATGGCTGAATTGGCCAAGTCCGGAGAGGTTGCGCTCGCGATCCACACCATTCGCAGGGTTCTCGACACACTCGACACGTCGGACGAGACCCACCAATCGCGTCTGGCGGCCCATGCGCTACGAATCGCGACCTCGTGGGGATACTTCGCCGACGCCACCCAGTTCGCCGACTGCATCGAGCCGCAGCTCCTGCGCCCGGATGAGGCCGCCGCCGCCGTGGCCACCCAGCTTTTCCTGCGCTATCTGCGGGATGAACGGTTCGACGACGAGTGGGTTCGGAACACCGTGACCGCGCTCGCGTCTCGATGCCCGCATTCCGCATCCACGCTCGCCGGCGTCGCGGGCTACCTCCACCTGTGTCGACACGAGCAGGAACAGGCGCACCTCGTGCTCGCCGCCGCCGAATCGGCGGACCTCCGCGAGTCCGACCCGGCATCGACCGCGTCACTCGCGAAGGCCCATCTCGCGATTACCGATGGTTCGTCGGAGCTCGCGAGCCATCGGCTGTCGTCGAGTGCGGTCACCGACCGCATGAACGACCATCGTGTGGGGTCCGCGATGTCGGCGCACCTGCTGCAGCAGCTCGGTCGCCACAGCGAAGCGGGCAACAGCCTCGGACGACTCTCGACGCAGGCCACCTCTCCGGTGGAACGCACGGTTGTGATGACACTGCAGGTGGACGGCGAGCTGTTCGCCGGAAACATCGACGCGGCCCGCCTGCTGTGGGACGAAAGCCAATCCCTCGTCCCGGCTGAAGACTGTCTGCCCTCCCTGCGCCTGTGTCAGCGCATCCAGATCCTCGGGCTCTCCGGACGATTCAACGAAGTCGACGACCTCGTCGACCGAATCCGATCGACACCGTCGTCACACGCTCACCGCGCCAACGAGTCGCGCCTGCGGTGGGCACTCGGTCAGATCGCCCTGATGCGCGGCGACTACGAATCCTCGATTTCGTTGCTGGAGCAGAGCTTCGACCTCGACGGCCAGGTCGGTGGACACTGGCAGCTGCAACGACAAGTGGATCTGATCGAAGTGTTCGTACGCTCGGGCGAGCCCGAGATGGCCGAGCGGGTGCTGCGCACGCTCGGGTTGCGCCTGGCCGCCCGACACTCGCCCAGCACCACCGTGACCCTCGCCCGCGGTGAACTGCTCGTCGCGAAGTCGCCGGAGGAAGCGCGCATGGCGCTGTCACGGGCACTGGGTCCTCGGACCGCGCCGGCGCCGACCCTCGAACGTGCGCGCGCGCATGCGATCTATGCCGATCGACTGCGTGCCGATTCGGAGGTCACCTCGTATCGGCACCACCGCCGGACGGCGCGTTCGCTGTTCGCCCGGATCGGGGCGGTGGGATGGCTCGACGCCGCCAGGGTGACACGGGAGACCTCGGCCGCCGACCAGCCTCCCGTCCCGAGTCTCGCTCAGTTGACCGAGCAGGAGAACGAGATCGTCGCTCTGGTGCTCCAGGGTCTCCGCAACCACGACATCGGGCGTCGAACGTTCATCTCACAACGCACGGTCGAGAAGCGACTGACCGGGGTGTTCCGGAAGCTCGGAATCCGTTCACGGGCAGAGCTGTTCGCTGTCGCAGCGGCAGAGCACACCGAGGCCGGTGCCACATCTCCTGGGCATCCCCGTCGGGCCGGTTGAGCGCCCACGGGCGGCAGCGCGTACTCACAGTGTCAGCAGATCCACTCCCGCATTCATGAAGTCGACAAGTCACCACCGTCGTGGGGCGTTCGGCGCCGTGGAGACCTAACAAGCGCCAGACTCTCAACACCGCCGCCGCGCCACATCCGGTAGATAATGGGCACGCCCGTCGCACACCCGACACCACCCGGGCCGTGTCGAAGGGCCGTTTTGCAGGAGTCGCAGTCGTGACCGTCGGTGCCACGCTCGCACGGATCGAAGGATGTCGATGGTCACGGAAATCGTCCGGGCGTCCGGCCACGCGGCCGGGAGTGTTCCTTCCCCCGCGCGACTCCTGTCCCGCCTCGGCAGGAACTGCCCCCTCGTCGTCCTCCGGGCGCCGCACGGTTTCGGCAAGTCGGCGCTGGTCACGGGCTGGCTGGAGTCCGGACCGAGCACGGGATATCTCGGCGTCCGGATTCCACCGCCGAACAGGCCGACCGACACGGACGGCTACTGGGAACTGATCGCGGCCCGACTGCTGTCGGCGGGCGCGGTCGGCCCCGAACACGTGCGCCCGGGTACCGAGCCATGGGCGGATACCGTCCGGCACGCCCTCGAGGACACCTCCACACCTGTCCGGCTCGCTCTCGAACGGGTCGATCTGGTCGATGCTCCAGACCTCGAGCAGCAGATCCTCGACCTGGTCGAAGCATGCCACCAGGTCGACGTCGTCGTGACGATGACCGGTAGGCCGATCTTCGCGGACTCGCACCTGATGGATCCTGCCCACGACCTCCTCGACGGTGACAGTCTGTCCTTCGCCAGGGACGACATACGACACTTGTTCTCCGAGAACGGACTTGACCTACATGAGGAGGAGATCGACCTCGTCCGGCGACTGACCGGTGGCCTATCCTCGCTGATGCCGATCGCCCTGCGCGTAACCGCGGAGCTACCTGCACTCCCCCACCGACTCGAAATCCTCGAACGCTACCTCGCCGCAGCAGTGACCGCCCAGATCCGAACGACGATCCTTGCCGATCCCCGGGTCGCACCGCGCCGCGAATTCCTCCTGACAACCTCCACCGCGCATACCCTCTCCTCCGAGGTCGCCGCCTTCCTCGGCGGTGGTCCGAACTCGATTTCACACCTGGAGACACTCGAAAGTTCCGGTGTCCTGGAACATCTCGGGACAACGGCGAAGGGAGATTTCTGGCGCCTTCCGTCGGCCGTGCGCGCCGCCCTCATCGAGGCACGGCGAGAGGCGGGCATCGATCCGGGGGCCGACCTCACCCGACTCTCGCAGTATCACCTCGATCGGAACGACAAGGCGGCGGCACTCCGGTGCGCCGCTGAAGCAGAGGCCTGGCCTGCCGTCGTGCGCCTGCTCACGACCCGGTGGTACGAGCTCCTGGGATCCGATCTGACGGCGGTACGCGAGGCGATCTTCAAACTTCCCGAGAGCGTAATCACCGCCTATCCGCGGCTGCGCGAAGGTCGAGAACTGTTGGCGGGTCTGGACGGCGCCGTGACCGGACACGTACCTGAACCGGAACACCAGGACAAGCTGGATGAGACGAGCACGATCCGCACCGGTTCACACCGGGCGATCATGCTCCGCCTGGCCGGCGAATACACCCGCGCCGCAGCGGTCACCCGGCAAGTCGGGGAGATTCTCGACCGCGCGCTGGCAGATCAACCCGACGAGCAGATCACCTATGGGCTGGCCTTCACCCGGCTCCAACGCGGACTGACCTATCAACTCGACGGCAACTTCGGTGCATCCATCGGGGAACTCGTGCGCGCGCACCAACTCGGACGCTCCAGGGGGATCGACTTCACCGCCCGGAACTCGGCATACAACATCGCACTCAGCTGGGCGCTCGTCGGCGAGCCGCAGCGTGCACGAGAATGGCTGGCACACCAGCGAGACGGCTCGACGACGGATTCGATGACCGAACGGCTCGTCGAGGTCGGCGGGCACGCCGCGCGGGCACTCGTTGCACTGGACACCCTCGACATCGACTCCGCACGAGCCGCGCTGGGCAGGCTACAGCGCCTTCCCCCCGTGACCGAGCTGTGGCCATTTGTCGTGTATGCACGCTGCCGGTACGCCATCGCCTCCGCAGATCCCCACATCGGCCTGCGCGCCCTCGATCAGTGCTCCGAACCGCGCTCACGGGCGCGCGGCAGCTTCGTCACCGCCCTTCTCGACGCCATCGAGATCGAGGTCCACCTTGCAGACGGGAATGCCTGGCGCGCAATCCAACTAGCCGAATCGACTCCGAAGAACACGCCGTGGTCGGTGGCAGCGTCGGCACGAGCGCGCTTCGTCACCGGTGACCACGATGCCGCGATCGTCACGTGCCGACGCTTCAACTGGTTCAGCGGCCCCTACACTCGTCCTCATCTCGAAGCACTCGTCGTCGAGGCCGCCGCGCTGTACTCGACCGGCAACGAGAAAGCAGCCGTCCAGCCCTGGACCCAAGCGTGCGCGATATCGGAGCGCACCGGAATCCGAAGCACATTCCTCACGGTGCCCAGACATGTCGTCACCGCATTGCACGACCTCACCGGCAGCTCGTCCCACCACGTCACCGAGGCCTTGGCATCACGTAGTGCCGAGTACTACCCGGCGGCTCTCTCGTTCCCCACATTGACGGAGCGCGAGAACGAGATCCTTGCAGGCCTGGCGGAAGGGCTCACCTCGCGCGAGATCGCGTCGAAACTCGTCATCTCGCCCGCCACCGTCAAGAGCTTTCGCAAGAGCCTGTACGGCAAACTTGGCGTTCACACCCGCCGGGACGCGGTGGACACCGGCCGAAGGCTCGGCATCGTCGCGAGCCCCGCGGATCCACCGGCACGGGCACACTTCCGGTCGCCCAGGCCGTGAGATTGCCGTCACTTCTCGCTACGTCGAACGGCACGGTTCGACCGGATTCCTCGAGCCGGGGCGGAACCGGTCTGCAGTCGATCCCGACCCACTGTGTCACAGTGACGTAATTTATGCGCCCCCGAGACCGGAGAGACGGCCTCACCTCGACATACGCCGCGGAAGTCGACCAAACCCATCAGTCCGATAGCGGCGAAGCCCGGGCCGCCCGCGTGTCCGCTTTGGGGCCCATGAGGCTTTGACCAGGGGGTTTCCTCGAAACCGGTCGGTATATAACTCATCAAGGTAAAGATTCGATCACGGTGGACGAGTTGATACCGCTTTGTTACATTTCCGTGACGAAAGATCCGAGGTCGCGGTTCCCGACCGGGCCGACCAGAGACACAGATGAGGTATCCACTGTGGCCAATCCTCACAGGACGATGAGTTCCCACACCCTGACGTCCCTGCGCGACCGCTCCGTCAAGGCCGCAGCGGTCGCAGTCGCCACCGGTGCGCTGCTCGCGGGAAGCATTCAGATCGGCGCCACCACCGCGTCGGCGGCGCCGCTGCGTCTGCCCACCATCGGCAACGTCCAACTCCAGCTTCCGGCGGGCCCGTTCCTGCCCGGCATCGACATCCCGGCRTTTCCTGCCACGCCCGAGGCCGCCACGACACAGTGGACGCCGCCGTCGGCCGAGAAGTGGACGCCCGCCCCCAAGCTGCTGGCGCCCGCGCCGGCACCCGAACCGCAGGCCGCACCGATTCCGGCGCCGATGCCCTTACCCATCATCGTTCCGGTACCACCCCCCGTCGTCCAGCCTGTGGCCGGCTTCCTGACCTCCAGCTACGGACCGCGCTGGGGCACCCACCACAACGGCATCGACATCGGCGCCAACCTCGGCACGCCGATCTTCTCGGCCGCCGGCGGTGTCGTCATCAACGCCGGCCCCGCGTCCGGCTTCGGCCAGTGGGTGCGCGTGCTGCACGACGACGGCCACATCACCGTCTACGGGCACGTCGACACCTTCACCGCCGGTGTCGGCGACCGCGTGGCCACCGGTCAGCAGATCGCCACGGTCGGCAACCGCGGCCAGTCCACCGGACCACACCTGCACCTCGAGGTCTGGGATCCGGCCGGTATCCAGGTCGATCCGCTGATCTGGCTGCACGACAGCGGCGTCGTCGTGAACTGGTAGTCCCTCGCCGCTTGCACCACAGACAGCGTGACTGGCCCGGCCCCAACGTAAAACCGTTGGGGCCGGGCCATTCACGTCGTCAGTTCCGGCCGATGCTAGACCGCGTCCAGCATGGTCCGGAGTTCCCGCTTGAGGAGCTTTCCGCTCTGGTTCCGGGGAAGCTCGTCGGCGAAGCGGATCCGCTTGGGCACCTTGAAGGGCGCGATCTTGCCCCGCACGTGCTCGATGAGCGACTCCGCATCGACGGCATCGGCGTCACCCCGCAGCACCACGACCGCGGTGATCGCCTCCATCCACTTGTCGTCCGGGGTGCCGACCACGGCCACCTCCGCGACGGCGGGATGTGTGTAGAGCGCATCCTCCACCTCGCGGGACGCGACGAGGATCCCGCCGGTGTTGATCACGTCCTTGATCCGGTCCACGACGGTCACGAACCCCTCGGCGTCCCGCGTCACCAGGTCCCCGGAATGGAACCACCCGTCACGGAAGGCCTCCGCCGTCGCCTCGGGGTTGTCCCAATATCCTTGGCACAGTTGCGGAGAGCGATAGAGAATCTCACCCGGCTCACCGTCCGCGACGTCGTTGCCGTCGGCGTCCACCACGCGGGCCTCGACGAAGAACACCGCCCGCCCGCACGACGACGGCCGCCCCTCGTGCTCCTCCGGCCCGAGGACCATCGCGAGCGGTCCGATCTCCGACTGCCCGAAGCAGTTGTAGAAGCCGAGGGCCGGATACCTCTCGCGCAGGCGGTTGAGCACCGTGACCGGCATGATCGACGCCCCGTACTGCGCCTTGGTGAGCGACGACAGGTCGCGGGTCTCGAGGTCGGGGTGACTCGCGAGCGGGACCCATACGGTGGGCGCGAGGAACAGTGACCCGATCCGGTCGGCTTCGATGCGGCGCAGGATCTCCGGAATGTCCGGGGACTGCATGAGATTGACCGTCGCGCCCACCGACAGGTACGGCAGCATGAACACGTGCATGCCCGCGGAGTGGTACAGCGGCATACAGATCAACGGATTGTCGTCGGCGGCCAGTCCGAGCGCGATCACCGACGACACGTACTCGTGGACCAGCGCACCGTGGGTCATCATGGCGCCCTTGGGCTTCGATGTGGTTCCCGAGGTGTAGAGCAACTGCACCAGATCGTCCACCGCGGCCCCGGGTCGGTACTCCGGGACGTCGCCGGCGGAGCTGGACGCGAGCAGCGAACCGGCGTCGTCGCGCAGCGGGATCACGTGCTCGACGACGAGCGTGTCCCGCACCGTGTCCAGCGTCGACGCCAACTTCGGATCGACGAGCACGGCCCGCGCTCCCGACTGCGCCAGCAGGTAGTGCAGTTCGTCGCCCGTGAGCGCGTAGTTGACGGGGACATGCACCAGGCCGGCGCGGGCACAGGCCAGGAAACCGATGACGTAGGCGTCGGAGTTGACGCCGTACGCGGCCACCCGGTCGCCCGGCGCGAGACCGAGCGCCCGTAGGCGCGCGGCGCCGCGTGTGACGGCGTCATCCAGCTCTCGGTACGTCCAGGTGCGGTCGTCGAAGGTCAGAGCAGTGCGGCCGGGCTGCCGTGCGGCAGCCCGGCGCAGCACGCCGTCGACGGTGTCGGTGCGCGGATCCTCACTCATGTGACGCAGGTTATAGGACGTCCAACTATTGCGTAAGGGGTTTCTTTCGGCGCATCCGTTGTGTAGTTTCGCGAGCCTGCGCGGCGCCCGGTCAGCCGCCGAACGCGGCGGTGATCGCTCCCATGTCGAAGTAGTCACGCCACACGGCGATCTTGCCGTCCACCACCTCGAAGACGCCCATCACCGGCAACGAGGTCTCCTTCCCCATGCCGCGCAGCACGTCGGTCCGCTCGTTCATCACGGTGCCACCGGACGCGACCTGCTTGTGGATCCGGAAGTCGATCCCGTCGAAGGCCGCCACGAAACCCGAGATGAACTCGCGGATCTCGTCCCTGCCCTTCACTGGATCCATCGGAATATTTTGGTAGACAGCATCTTCCGTGAAGTAGCTCGCCAGCACGACAGGGTCCGGATCGGCCCACAACCCGCAGAACTCCGTGACCAGATCCTCGGCAGCGCTCATGTGTTCACTCCTGTTCTTCCATCCAGTTCCCGAGCGGTTCGGGTGAGTTGTTCGATGTAGTGCGCTCGCTCGCCACGCGACGCCGCGGAGCGCAACGGCCCGATCTGCAGCTCCCACGCGGCACGGCCGTCCGCCGCGAAGACCGGCGCCACGAGATAGCTGACCGGGAGCGCGTCGTCGCTGTCGAGATCGGCTGCGCTGTAAGGCCGGCCGCTGATACCGCCGAGCAGCACCAGCACCCGCTCCCGCAGGGCCTGCCTGGTGGGATCCTCGGCGAGATGCTCCACCACCTCGGCCAGGACGTCGAGCAGGCGAGGGTCGGCGATGGCGCACGTAGCGCCGCGTCCAGCCATCAGTTCGATCACCGACATCACCCGGTCGGTCGGCGGTGATCCGCCGGCGCTCCTGCCACGGTCCATGTGCCCTCCTGCCTCGGCACAGTAACCGATACTCGTTCAGGGCGACACGAATATTCGTGTCGCCCTAAGCTGCCCGCATGAACGTTCGGACGGGTGTCACGCTCGCCATCGGAATAGCCCTCGCCGCGGCATGGGCAGCCTGGGTCCGGCTGCGACTCGACTCGCCGTTGGGTTCGCGGCAATGGCAGTCCGACGAGATCGGCCCGGACGAGTTGGCCGGGTGACCTCGGCCCGACCTCACCGCGGCAGGATGCCGTGCAGCACGATGTCGACCAGCGCCGCCGACAGCCCGTCCTGATCCTGGACGTCGCGGACCGACTGCGCGAAGATCGCCGTGCCGGCGATGACGTCCAGCAGCGTGTCCGGGTCGACGCCGTCCCGCAGTTCGCCGGCCGCCGCGCCCGCGCGTAGGCGCCGCCCCAACTCCTCGCGGATCACCTCGAGCTGATCGGTGAGCAGCGCCTGGCGGAGCGTCTCGTCGGTGCGGACCTCACTCATGAGCGCGGGCACCGCCTCACGCGCGGCCGGGCCGCCGAACAGTGCCACCGCGCCGTAGGTGAGCCGCTCGACCTCCTCCCCGATCGGGAGGTCCGACACGTTCTCGGACTCCGCCACCGGGTACACCGCATCGTGGACGATGTGCGCCTTGGACGGCCAGCGTCGGTAGATGGCCGGCCGCCCCACACCGGCGCGCGTCGCGATCGCGTCGATCGAGGTCCCCGCATATCCGTTCTCGACCAACAGCTCACGTGTGGCCTGCAGGACGGCGTCGTCGATCTCGGGGTTTCGTTGCGGCCCAAGACGGTGCTGCGCTTGCCGCTTCTTGGACATCGGTGAAACCCCTTGCGTAGAGATGTGACGGGCGTTACATTGTGTCACGTCGTAGTCGATACGGAATGTATCGGCTAGAGCTTTTCCCGCCCCGCCGACACACCGGGGCCGTCGACCTACCCGCTCTTCCTGCCGTACCCGCTGCACCAGTTGGACCGCACGAATTCACGCATGCGAGGCGTCGCGCGCCTCCCGACGTCGAAGGGACGTCATGAGTTCCGAGAACACGACACAGGACCAGGATTTCTCCGAGGTCGCCAGGCCCGGTCAGTCCCGCACCGATCCTGCCGAACTGGGCTCTCGCCTGCAGAAGTGGCTGCGCACCAAGCTGCCCGCAGACGCCGATCCACAGGTCACCGACGTACAGGTGCCGGCCGCGAACGGAATGTCGAACGAGACGGTTCTCTTCGACGCCCTGTGGAACGAGGACGGGCAACAGCGTCACCACTACCTGGTGGCGCGCATCGCCCCCGCCCCGACCGGGGTCCCGATCTTCCCGTCGTACAACATCGCCCAGCAGTTCGACGTGATCAAGACCGTCGGCGAACACTCACCGGTCCCCGTGCCGCGCGTGTACTGGTCCGAACCCTCCCCCGAGCCACTCGGCGGCGAGTTCTTCGTGATGGAGCGCGTCGACGGCCTGGTGCCGCCGGACGTGATGCCGTACAACTTCGGGTCGTGGGTGTCCGAGGGATCAGACGAGGACCGTCGCCGCCTTCAGGATGCATCGGTGCGCGTGCTCGCCGACCTCCACGCCATTCCCGAACCCGCCCAGCTCTTTCCGAGCCTGCGCGACGATCTCGGTTCCGGCGCCGTCACCGCCGACGCCGCGCTGCGCGCCCACGTCGACGGGCAGCGGCGCTACTACGAGTGGGTCGTCGAATCCGGCCCGCGGGTGCCACTCATCGAGCGCGCCCTGGACTGGCTCGATGCCCACTGGCCCTCGGTCACGGGACCGGCGGTGCTGTGCTGGGGTGACTCGCGCGTCGGCAACGTCATCTACCGCGACTTCGAGCCGGCGGCCGTGCTCGACTGGGAGATGGCTGCCCTCGGGCCTCGGGAGATCGATCTCGGTTGGATGATCTTCCAGCACCGGTTCTTCGAGGACCTCGCGGGCGTCGCAGGACTTCCCGGCCTGCCCGGCTTCCTGCGCCGCGAGGACGTCGTCGCGAAGTATCGGGAGATCAGCGGCCACGAGGCCGCAGACCTCGATTTCTACACGCTGTACGCCGCACTGCGGCACGCAATCATCATGTTCCGGGTGCAGAGCCGCGCGGTCGCATTCGGACAAGCCCCGGCACCGGAGGACCCGAACGACATGATCCTGCACCGCAAGACCGTCGAGGAGATGCTCGACGGCACCTACTGGGACCGCGTGAACGGGCAGGGGGTCGCCTGATGCTCTCCCCCATGGACGATTTCCCGGTGCACCAGATCGCCGAGCCGATCCGTCACGTCGGCACCTCCGACCGCAACTTCTACGACCGCTACTACTTCAACTGCCACCCCGGGCTCGACTACGACGGCGAACCGCTGTTCCTCATCATCGGGCTGGGCCAGTACCCCAATCTCGGTGTCACGGACGGGTTCGCGGTACTCCGCCGCGGCAACGACCACATCGTCACCCGCACGTCGAAGGCGCTCGGCTCGGATCGTATGGATGTCACGGTGGGACCGCTGCGCATCGAGGTGCTCGAGGGTCTGCACCGGCTGCGCGTCGTCCTCGAACCCACTGCGGAGGCGCCGGACCTGTCGTTCGACCTCGTCTTCGAGTCCGACGTGCCGGCCGCGTTGGAGGCGCGACACTTCCACCGCCAGCTCGAACGGGTCACGTTCGACACGCAGCGGTTCGTCCAGACCGGTACGTGGAGTGGAACTCTCACCGTCGACGGCGAGACAATTTCGGTCACCCCCGACACGTGGCGAGGAAACCGCGACCGGTCGTGGGGTGTCCGTCCGGTCGGTGAGGCCGAGCCGCCGGGACGTCGCGCGGACCCGTCCCTCGCGGGCGATCAGAACTTCTTCTGGATCTACGCGATCATGCAGTTCGACGACTTCTCGATCGTCGCGATCATGCAGGAGGACCGGCAGGGCCGCCGCATCATCCAGGACGCCACCCGCGTGTGGAGGGATCGCACCCGCGAACCCGAGTGGCTCGGTCGTCCCGAGCACGACCTGACCTTCATCTCGGGAGGTCGCGAGATCGCCGCGGGCACCCTCGAGTTCCACCGCCCCGGTGGATACGGAAAGCCCGACGAGATCCTCACCGTCGCTTGCGAACCGGTACTCCCCCACTACCTCGGCGTGGGCACCGGCTACGGACTCGAACAGGACTGGCGCCATGGCATGTGGCAGGGCGAACTCGTCGTCCAGGGCCTGCGCGAGAAGGTTGCCGACATCGAGCCGTGGAAGAAGATGTTCTGCCCGGTCGACAATCTGTCCCGGTTCACACTGAGCGAGAACGGCGAGACCATTGTGGGCTCCGGACTTTTCGAGGTGGCGGTCATCGGACCCTGTGACCGCTACGGCTTCACCGGCGCCGGCGACGTCGCCCCCTGATACACCCCACCACGAAAGGAACACGAGATGAAGGTTGGTTCCAGCCGGTTACGCACGCGGACCGCCCGGTCCGCCACGGCACTGCTCCTCGCCGGAGGACTGTTCCTCTCCGGCAACACGATCGCCTCGGCACTGGATCTGGGCCAGCTGCCGATTCCCGAGGGCGCCCTCGGATCGCTCGGGACGGCGTCGTCCGACGTCCACCTGGCTCCGACGCCGCGCCTGGCATCGGTTCCCAACTTCCGGGATGTCGCCGGAAACGAGGGTGGCGGCTACGAGGCCCTCGCCGGTCGCCACCTCAAGCGTGGCGTGCTCTACCGCGCCAACGCACTCTCGTCCGCCAGCGAAGAAGATCTCGCGACCCTGTCGTCGCTGAACGTCACGCACATCTACGACCTCCGCGGTCAGTCCGAGATCTCCAATCCGATGGTCGGCGGCCCCGACAAGATTCCGGCGGGTGYCGATTACACGCACATCCCCGTCGAGTTCGGGGACCTGATCACGCTCGCGCAGACGATCCAGTCGCCCGAGCAGGGCCGGCAGTTCATGGAGGACGCCAACCGCAGCTTCGTCACCGATCCTGCGCGGCGCGAGGGCTTCAAGCAGTTGCTGACGCAGATCGCCGAGAGTGACGGCCCGGTGCTCTTCCACTGCAGTGCCGGCAAGGACCGCACCGGCTGGATCGCCGCGCTCCTCCTGAGCATCTCGGGGGTTCCCGAGCAGGCCATCTTCGACGACTACCTGCTCAGCAACGAGTACCTGGCCGAGTCGAACACGGCGACACTCGCCCAGATCCGGGGCGCCCTCGGCGACCAGGCCGCACTCAACCTCGAACCCGTCCTGGCCGTCGATCGGAGCTACCTCGAAGCCGGATTCGAGCAGATGCGCGCCGACTACGGCGGCCCGGTCTCCTATCTCGCCGATGGGCTCGGTCTCGAGCAGATGACCATCGCAAAGCTTGCGCGCAAGCTCGTCTTCTGACGACTGCCCGCAATACACCCGGACGGTCCTGTCCCCGACCAGGACCGTCCGGGTTCTTTCGTTTCCCACTTGCCACCGACTCACGCCTCCGTTATTAATTAAGTGACTACTCAATTTATTAATTTCGACCCGGGAGCAAGCATGCGAACCGTCGACGAGGCCGCACGGCGGGCCAAACGGACCGAACTGCTCGACGCCGCGGCCCGGTGCTTCGCCGAGCGCGGCTATCACGCCACCCGCACCGCCGACATCTGCGCGCTCGCGGGCATGAGCTCCGGAAACCTCTTCCACTACTTTCCGACCAAGCAGGCGGTGTTGCTGGCGCTGATCGAGCGCGACGGCACCGAGACCGCGTCGGCGGTTGCGGAACTCGGCGCTTCGGACGATCCGTTCGGTGCGCTGCTGCTCTTGCTCGATGACGTCTGCCGTCTCGCCGCGGATTCCACGTACTCCGGTTTGGCGCTGGAAATCTCGGCGCTCGCCCACCGAGACGACGATGTGGCGGTGCTGTTCAAGGCCAACGACCTGAGTTTCCGGAAGGCGCTCGAGGATCTGTTGGAACGTGCCGACGACGCGGGACAACTCGACACCGACCTCACAGCCGAGGATGCGTCGACCTGGATCGCAGCGCTCGTCGACGGCATGTTCGCCCGCGTCGCGGCCGATCCCGACTTCCAGCCGGAGACACAGTCCGCGGTGCTTCGGCGCATCGTCACACAACTCCTCCGAGGGGCGGCGTCGTGACCGGCACGACGTCGCGGGCCCCGGAGCATGCCCGACGTCTGCAGAACGTCGACGCGCTGCGCGGGTTCGCCCTGCTCGGCATCCTGGCCGTGAACGTCTGGGCCTTCGCCGACCCGTACTACGCATCGACGGAGACGAACCCCGGCTTCGACAGCGGGCTCGATCACGCCGTGCGGTTCGTGGTGTCGCTGCTGTTCGAGACCAAGTTCTACCTGCTGTTCTCCTTCTTGTTCGGGTACAGCTTCACCCTGCAGATGGCCGCCGCCGAGCGTGCGGGGCGTGGGTTCGTGCCGCGGATGCTGCGGCGGCAGACGGGGCTACTGGTCATCGGGCTCCTCCACGGCGCRTTCCTCTACTACGGCGAGATCCTCTCGACCTACGCCGTGCTGGGGCTCGTGCTGCTGGCGTGCCGGAACATATCCCCGTCGACCGCACTCCGGCTCGGCGCGGCGCTGATCGTCGGGTCGTCCGCCGTCTGGATGCTCCTCGGCCTCGCGCAACTGGCTGCGGGCGAGATCACCGGTTCGGCCGCGGGTGACGCGGCCGGGAAGCTCGCGGCGTTCCAGGGCGACGCGGCCGCGACGCTCGGGTTCCATTCGGGGCATCTCACGGACACCCTCGGCGCACTCGCTGTGCTGCAGGCGCCGAGCGCGATGGCGATGTTCTTCTTCGGCTTCGCGGCCGGTCGCGTACGGATGTTCGCGAGCCCGGAGCGATACCGCTCCGCCGCCGATCGGGTCCTGCGCTTCGGACTCCCCTTCGGACTGATCGGTGCCGGAGCGTACGCACTCGCGGCCGCCTACGCACCGGGCGGTGGGCTCGAGACGGTGGCGTTCGGATTCGGGCAGCTGACGGCGCCGGCACTCACCGCCGCGTACGTGGTGGCCGCGATCCTGCTGTTCCGGACGTCTTTCGGTGGGCGCGTCGAGACGGCATTGGCCCCGATGGGCAGGATGGCGCTCACCAACTACCTGCTGCAGTCGCTCACACTGGGTGTGCTGTTCACCGGCTACGGCTTCGGCTTGGTCGATCGGCTTCCGCCGGCGGCGGTGATCGCCGTCGTGCCGATCGTGTTCGCCGCCCAGATGATCGTCAGCCGACTGTGGCTGCGTGCGCACCCGTACGGCCCGGCGGAGTGGGCGCTGCGGGCCGCGACACTCGCGGCCGTCCCGCCGTGGCGCTCTCCTCGAACGACCCCGTCACCGAATGATCGGCGGTAGCGTCGAAGCCACGAAGAGCAGTTCCCGCGTCATCGATCGGCAGTATCCGCGACGACCCCAGGAGCATCCCGTGACCTCTCGACTCAACCCCTACATCAGCTTCGCCGGCAACGCGCGCGAGGCGATGGAGTTCTACAAGAGCGTGTTCGGCGGCACGCTGAACATGAGCACCTTCGGCGAGTTCGGCGCGCCGGGTGACAACGACAAGATCATGCACGCCATGCTCGAGACCGGCAGTGGCTTCACGATCATGGGAGCCGACACCCCGCCCGGCATGGAGTACAAGGCCGGCACCGACATGGCGGTGAGCCTCAGCGGCGACGACGCCGACGAACTGCGCGGCTACTGGGACGCGCTGTCGGGGTCCGGGACGGTCCAGGTTCCCCTCGAGAAGCAGATGTGGGGCGACGTGTTCGGCGCCTGCGCGGACCGCTTCGGCGTCTCCTGGATGGTCAACATCACGGAACCGCAGGGCTGACCTGCAACAAAAGTCCAGGTGAGTTGCCATCGCCTCCTTTCATGACCAGACTCGCCTTTGCCGAAGACGACTCCGTGATCATCAGGAAGGCACCATGGACAGCAGTTCACCGAAGACGACGGTCGTTGTACCCACATACAACGAACGCGACAACCTCCCGAAGATCGTCGAGCGGTTGGCGGCGTTGGAGGTCCCGAACCTGCACCTGCTGGTCGTCGACGACAACTCCCCCGACGGCACCGGCGAGGTCGCCGAGAAGCTCGCGATCGACTCGCCGTTCCCCATCGGGGTGCTGCACCGCACCGAGAAGGACGGCCTGGGCCGCGCCTACGTCGCCGGCATGACCCGGGCGCTCGCCGAGGGCGCCGACATCGTCGTCCAGATGGACGCCGACCTGTCGCACCCGGCAGAGGTCATACCCACGATGATCCGCACCCTGACCACCACCGATGCGGCCGTCGTGCTCGGTTCGCGATACGTGGCGGGGGGTGCGGTCGCGAGCGACTGGCCGTGGCACCGCAAGGCGCTGTCGGCGTGGGCCAACTTCTACGTGAACGCGATCCTGCGACTGGGCGTGAAGGACGCGACCGCCGGGTTCAAGGCGTGGCACGCCCGCACCCTCGAAGCGATCGACGTCGCGGGAGTCCAGAGCAACGGTTACGCCTTCCAGGTGGAGATGAACTACCGGACCACCAGCCGCGGCATGAAGATCGCCGAGGTGCCGATCCGTTTCGAGGAGCGCATCGAGGGCGTGTCGAAGATGAGCCTGGCCGTGCAGCTCGAGTCGGCACTGGTGCCGTGGAAGCTGCGGTTCGGCAAGCGCTGAAAAATCACGGGCCTTCCCGGCCCGGATCTGCCACCATCGCAGGTATGACGCTCGACTCCGCGATCACCGTCCGCACGGCCACCGACCAGGACTGGCCGGCCCTCGAACTGCTGGACGCGGTGGCGTTCGGCTACCACCCGACCGATCCGGACCGCACCCTCACCCGCGCGCTGACGCGGACCGAGGACGTCGTCGTCGCGACCGACAACGGCACCCCGATCGGGTTGGCGATGGATCTGCCGCTGGAGTTCACCGTGCCGGGCGGCGCCCAGGTGCCGGCGCGCGGCGTCACGTGGGTGTCGGTGGCGCCGACGCACCGTCGTCGCGGTGTCCTGCGGGCGCTGTTCGAGCACCTGCACCGCAACATCGCGGCCACCGGGACCCCGCTCGCCGCGCTCACCGCCAGCGACGCCGGGATCTACGGCCGCTTCGGCTACGGACCGGCCACGGTGGCCGCCGACGTCACGATCGACCGGCGGTTCGCCGCGTTCCGTGCCGACGCCCCCGACCCGGGCGGTGTGACGCTGACGGACGCGCAGACGGCCGCCGAACGCCTGCCCGACATCTACGAGCGCTGGCGGCGGATCACGCCCGGTGCGCAGAACCGGCCGCAGGCCCAGTGGGACTACACCTTCGCCGACCCCGAGGTGTACCGCGACGGCGGATCGGCGCTGTTCTACCTGACCCACCCGGACGGCTACGCGATGTTCCGTCGGCGCGGCAGCGACGACGACATGGTGGCAGCCGTGGAGGAGCTGGTCGCGGTCACCGCGGACGCGCACGCGGCACTGTGGCGCGCGCTGTGCGGGCTGGACCTGATGAAGCGCATCGAGGTCACCCAGCACCCCGACGACGCGCTGCGACTGATGCTCACCGACTACCGCCTGCCCCGCACCACCCGCCTCGCGGACGACCTGTGGCTGCGCATCATGGACGTTCCGGCCGCGCTCGAGGCCCGCTCGTACCAGGTGGACCTCGACACGGTGCTCGACGTCCGCGATCCCTATCTGGACTGCGGCGGCGTGTTCGCACTGACCGTCCGGGACGGCCGGGCCCAATGCCGCCGCACCGACGCGGCGCCGCGCATCTCGATGGACCTGGACGCGCTCGGCAGCCTGTACCTGGGCGCGCACCGGGCGCGGGGACTCGCGGCGGCGCACCGCATCACCGCCGCTTCCGAGCGCGATCTGGCACTGCTGGACCTGGCATTCGGGGCCGATCGCGCGGCCGTCCTCGGCTGGGGATTCTGAGTCCGCCGCGACCACCACGGCTCACCCGTTACGGGTGAATCTCTCCGCGTCGGCGCTCGTTCGGCTCGCATGATGCCGACCGGTCGTCAGTCTGGTCGGGAACCTCTCACAGCTGGCCCCACATATCGTCGACACGAAGGGGATTCACATGAGTCTGTTCCGAAACTCCATGGCAGCAGCCGGATTCGCCGGCGCAGTGTGTCTCGCGTTCACACCCACCCCCGTGGGCGCGGACGGAACGTCCCCGATCCTCCTCGAGATCACCGAGCCCGATGGCGATCTGCGCACCCTCGATGAGCGGGGCGATCTGGGACAGGTGGGTTTCGAGGGCGAAATGACCGGTGCCGAAGAGGTGGAACGTCGCGTCGGGCACATCGTGGTGAAGCACACGAGCCCTTGAATCGATCACAACCGACTCCTCGAATTGTGATTGATACACAGACACGTTCAGGTCCAGCGACCGCGCCCTGGCGCGTCAACGAGGGTCGACGCCGGTGGTCCGTCCCGTGCCGAGGGGGCCGACGCAACCAGCACGACGATCCGGCCGCGAGCGAGCGGCCGGATCGTCGTTGTGATGCTCGGGATTCGTGTCGGGTCAGCGCCCGATGAGCGCCCGCCGCTCGATCTCGGCGAAGTCCGTGCCGGCGGCGTCGGGCTTCGACCGTCCCACCAGCGAGCCCACGTAGGCAAGCAGGAACCCGGCCGGCACCGACACCAGCGCCGGGATGGTGAGCGGGAAGATCGGGTCGACCCCGTGGATCAGCCCGGTCGGTCCGAGGATGTTCGGGCTGATCGCAACCAGGCCGAGGCTGACGATCAACCCGCCGACGAGCGCCCACGTGGCGCCCACCCGGTTGAAGCCCTTCCAGTAGATGCTCAGCAGCAGCACCGGCAGACTGGTGCTGGCCGCGACCGCGAACGCGACGTTCGCGAGGAAGCCGAGGTTGAAGCCCTTGGCGCCGAGCGCGAGGAACATCGCGACGATCGCGATGCCGAGCAGCGACATGCGTGCGACCTTCAATTGCTTTTCGGCCGAGGCCTTCCCGTTCTTGATGACGTGCGTGTAGAGATCGTGCGCGAAGGCACCGGAGGTCGCAATCGCGACGCCGGCGAGCACCGCGAGAATCGTCGCGAGCGTGATGCCGATGATGACCGCCTCGAGCACCGGTCCGCCCAGCTCGCGGGCCAACTGCACCACCGCGAGATTGCCCTGCGGGTGCGCCTTCACGATCTCCTCGGAGCCCAGCGCACGCAGCGCGCCGTACCCGATGAACGGCAGGACGACGTAGAACGCGCTGAAGATCCACAGCGCCACCACTCCGGACTTGCGGGCGGCCTTCGCGTCCTTGACCGTGAGGAAGCGGACCATCACGTGCGGCAGACCCATGACGCCCAGGGCGAGCGCGAGCTGCTGCGAGATGATGTCGAAGGTCTTGGTCGTGCTCTGCTCGTGCGACGAGACCATGGCATCCGGGAGCGCGTCGACCACGTGCAGCGGACTGGGGCCGTACCGCATCAGCACCAGGAACAGGATCAGCGCGGTGCCGCCGAGCAGCAGGCCGGTCTTGAGGACCTGCACCCACGTGGTGGCCAGCATCCCGCCGAACATCGTGTACACCACCATGAGCAGGCCCAGCACCACCACCGCGACCCAGAACTTGATGCCGAGCAGGGCCTGCACCAGCAGGCCGGCGCCGACGAACTGGATCACCATGTACATCGCCGAGATGACGATGGTGGTGACGGCCAGGCACGCGCGCAGCCCACGCCCGGAGAATCGGGCGGCGACGGCGTCGGCGAGCGTGAAGCGGCCCAGGTTGCGCAGCGGCTCGGCGATGATCAGCAGCACCAGCAGGTACGCCAACGGCACGGCCGTCGCGAGGTAGAAGCCGTTGAAGCCCGCCAGCCCGATCAGGCCGGTGATGCCGAGGAACGACGCCGCGGAGACGTAGTCACCGGAGATGGCGAGACCGTTACCGATCGGCCCCACCTGCCCCTCGGCCACGTAGTGGGAGTCGGTGGAGGTGTTGCGCTTGGCGGCCAGATACGTGATCGCGAGCGTGACACCGATGATCGCGACGACGATAGCGATGCTCAAACCCATTGTCACTCACCATCCTTCGTGTCATCGAGTGATGCGAGGTGAGTGTCGATGATCGCGTCCATCCGACGCGCCCAGCGGACGTAGATCTGCGCGACGACGAGGATGCCCGCGAAGATGGCGAAGCCCACCCAGTACGCGACGCCGAGGCCGCCCCAGCGGCCGGACAGGACGGTGGTCGACGTCGTGAGGGCGATGTAGCCCATGAACACGGTCAGCAGGACGGCCGCCGACCCGAGGGAAACGCGGCGACGACGGCGCGCGACATCGAGGATCGCGTCGAGTGCGGGATCGACGGGAGGGGAGTCTGGGGGCGCGGCATCGGCCGGGGACAGACCAATCGACATGGGTCACCTCGAGGGTATGAACGGAGTATGTGATCAATCCTTTGATCACTGAGTGTCGGCATACCGTAAGTGAGGGTGCTCACAAGACGCAAGGACCCGGCGCGAAATCGCCGGAAATCGACCGATCGGTCCGGTCAATCCCGGGTGTGGATCTCCACCGATGACGCCGTCGCCAGCTTCTCGAGCAGGCCGATCAGGACCATCCGCTCCGGCTTCGTCAGCGCGTCCGCCCAGACCTGCTCGCGCCGGTTGTGGTCGGCGTACGTCGTGGTGATCGCGTCGAGTCCGGCGTCAGTCAGGCTCAACTCGACCGCGCGTCGATCGACCTCGGAACGCCGGCGAATGACGTACCCGTCCCGCTCGAGGGTGTTGACCAGCGCCGACACCGCAGCCCGACTCATACCCGACAGCTTCGCGACCCGCTTGGCCTCGCTCGGACCGGCGAGCCAGAGCACGAACAGCACCCGGAACCCCGGCCAACTCCAGCCGCCCGGCCGGTGGACGGTGGATTCGAGGTCGTAGACCAGTGCGCTGGCCACCCGGGTCAGCTCGAGGACCAGCTTCATCGAGATCGGATCGACCGTCGGCATCGCCCGCGTCGTCTTGCGCACGGCGAAATCCACGAAGGACAGGAAGTCCAGATCGTCCACATTCTCAGGGGTCGCGCGGCCGTCGCCGCCCTCGCGTTCCGCGTCGGTCATGCCGCCAGGGTAGAGCCCGCACCTGCCGTTTCCCCGAAACTTTGGTCAAAGGCTTGCATATTGCGTGTGACACCGCTTACCTTGTCCAGATATTCAGTCAAAGCTTTTACTATTCGAGGTGACCCCATGTCCGCACTGTCCTTCGCCTCCTCTGCCGACCTCGGCGAGAAGGAGCAGACCCTCGAAGTGCTCGCCGACGGCGTGTACGCACTCACCGCGGAGGGCGACCCCAACCTCGGCGCGATCGAGGGCGAGGACTTCGTCGTGTGCTTCGAAGCCCTCGCGACGCCCGTCGCCGCACAGGATTGGCTCGCCAAGCTGCGCCAGCACACCGACAAGCCCGTCCGGTACCTGGTGCTCTCCCACTACCACGCCGTCCGCGTCCTGGGCGCATCCGCGTTCGACGCCGAGATCATCGTCGCGCACGAGAACACCCACAAGCTGATTGCCGAACGCGGCCAGGAGGATTGGGCGTCGGAGTTCGGCCGCATGCCGCGCCTGGCCAAGGGCGCCGAGTCGGTGCCCGGCCTCACCTGGCCCACCATGACGTTCTCGGACCGGCTCACCATCGATCTCGGTGGCGACCGTGGTGAACTGGTTCTCCAGTACCTCGGCCGCGGCCACACCGAGGGCGACATCGTGGCATGGCTGCCGAAGCAGAAGATCCTCTTCGCCGGTGACCTCGTGGAGGCCCAGGCCGCGCTCTACACCGGCGACGCCTTCCACCGCGATTGGGCCACCGGCACTCTCGACGGGATCAAGGCCCTCGGCGCCGAGGCGCTGATCGGCGGTCGCGGCGCCGTCAGCCGCGGCCGGGACGAGGTCGACGCCGCGATCGAGCAGACTCGCCACTTCCTCGACGTCATGCTCGCCGAGGTCGGCGCCGTGCAGCAGCGCGGCGGCACCCTCAAGGAGGCGTTCGAGGCCACCCACGCCGCCCTGTTCGAGCAGTACGGGCACTGGCCGATCTTCGAGCACTGCCTGCCGTTCGACGTCTCGCGCGTGTGGGACGAACTGTCGGGCATCGAACGCCCCGTCATCTGGACCGCGGACCGCGACCGCGAGGTCTGGGCCCAGCTGCAGGGCTGAGCCGGATACAGCGGTAACAGGAGGATCTTTCGATGGGCGTCAACCACATTCACACCGGCACCGTGGCCGTGATCGGCAACGGACCGGTGGGCCAGACCACGGCACTGCTGCTGGCCCGCTGGGGCGTGCGCGTCGTCCTGCTCGACGGCCGCGCCGAGCGGGACCCGATCGGCTCCAAGGCGATCTGCCAGCAGCGCGACGTGCTCGAGGTGTGGGCCGCGATCGGCGTCGGCGAGCAGATCGCCGCGGAGGGCGTCACGTGGGACACCGCGCGCACCTTCCACCGCGAACACGAACTGTTCTCGCAGCAGTTCGTGGACCATGGGCAGTCGCCGTTCCCGCCTTTCGTCAACGTCTCGCAGGCCCGCACCGAGGAACTCCTCGACGCGGCCATCGCGCGGCAACCGCTCATCGACGTGCGGTGGGGGCACCCGGTCGAGCAGATCGAGCAGGACGGATCCGAGGTCCGGCTCGGGTGCGCCACCGAGTCCAGCCCGGTGACGGTCGCGGCCGACTACGCGGTGCTCGCCACCGGATCCCGCAGCAGCGAACTGCGCCGGCAACTCGGCGTCGGGTTCCCCGGCCGGTCGTTCGATGACAAGTTCCTCATCTGCGACATCCAGGCCGACATCCCGGGCTGGGCCAACGAGCGGCGCTTCTACTTCGATCCGGAGTGGAATCCGGGTCGGCAGGTGCTGATCCACCCGTGCCCCGACTCCACCTTCCGCATCGACTGGCAGGTTCCCGGCGACTACGACCTCGACGCCGAGGCCGAGAGCGGCGCGCTGAACGACCGGATCCGACAGATCATCGGCGACACCCCGTACCGGATCGTGTGGAAGTCGGTGTACCGCTTCCACGCCCGCCTCGCCGACCGCATGCAGGTGGGCCGGGTGCTGCTGGCGGGCGACTGCGCCCACATCGTGTCGCCGTTCGGCGCGCGGGGACTCAATTCGGGTGTCGGCGATGCCGAGAACGCGGCGTGGAAGCTCGCGTTCGTGCTGCGCGGCTGGGCCGATCCGGCACTGCTCGAGACGTACGACCTGGAACGCCGCGCCGCGGCGGCCGAGAACCTCGCGGTCACGTCGGCGACGATGGACTTCCTGGTGCCGCAGACCGACGAACAGCACGCCCGCCGCCTGTCGGTGCTCGAGGCCGCGGTCGCCGATCCACAGGCCCGGGCCGAGGTGGACTCCGGTCGACTGGCGGAGCCGTTCTGGTACGTCGACTCCCCGTTGACCACTCCGGATCCCCGGCGCCCCTTCGCCGGACGCCCGGCCCGCGGCGTCGCGCCGGACCCGGTGCCCGGCGTCCTGGTACCCGACGTCCCGGTGACCGTGCGCGGCCAGAGTTGCGCACGCCTGCGGGAGATCGCCCGACACGGTGTCCTGCTGCTGCACGGAGCCGACGTCGATCCGACGGCGGTCCGGGAGGCCGCCCTCACCGCCACCCACTCCCCAATCCGGATCCACGCCCTGAGGGACATCGACACCACCGGGCTGCTCACGGCGGCAACGAAAGCCGGTGCGAACGACGTGTGGATCGTGCGCCCGGACGCGCACATCGCGGCCGTCGTCGACGGCAGTGACCGCCCGGCCCTGGCGGCCGCCCTGCGCCGGGCGGTGGGCGCCGAGGTGACCGCCGGCGAGCGACAGGTCGGCTGACTCACTGCCGGACGCGGTGGGCCTCGGCCAGCGCGCAGTCCCGCAGGACCCGCACCAGCGGAGTCACGCGGGAGGYGACGTAGACGAGGCTCACCGCGGTCGGTGCGGCGTCGGCGATGTCGACGAACCGTACGTTGTGGTGGTGCACGCGGCGTCGGGCGGCGATCGGCACCGCCCCCACCCCTCGATCGGCGGCGACCAGTTCCAGCCACTCGTCGAAGTTGGTGCAGGTCACGATCTCTCGACGCGGGTCGGGTTCCGTCCAGGACTCGGCGCGGGTCGTCCCGGTCAGGGTGTTGACCACCAGTGGGTGCGTTCCCAACTCGGCCCACGTGACCGTGTCCCGCTCCGCGAGGGGTGAGCGGGCGCTGACGGCGGCAACGCGTGGCTCCGAGAACAGGTGGTGGACGGCCAGCAGCCCGCCGGCGACGTCGCCGCGCATCACCGCAGCATCGACGACGCCGTCACGTAGCGCGGCCAGCGGATCGTCGCACCGCTGCAACAACACTCGCGCGCCGGAGCGTTCCTCGCAGGCGACGATCGTGTCGTGTGCCCACGGGTCCGGAAGCAGCCAGCTGAATCCGAGTCGCACCGTCCGATTGGCCTGCGCGGACGCGATCGCGGCATCCAGGTCGCCCAGGACGTGGCGAATACGTTCCGCGAACGCCCGCCCGTCCTCGGTCGGCGCCATCGACCGCGACGTCCGCTCCAGCAATCGGGTTCCGAGCGTCGCTTCCAGTTGCTGGATCGTTCGGGTCAACGCGGGTTGGGTGATGTTCAGCCGATCGGCGGCGGCCGTGAAGGTGCCGGCATCGATCACCGCGATCAGTGCCCGCAGATGCCGCAGCTCGACATTCATAACCAACGAGCATAGATACCGTCGAAACGGCATTTCCGTACGCCCGGCGGTCGCGCATAACGTCGTGACGACGAAGGGGACCACGTGAACCTGCCGACCCGGACCGACACGGGGGCTCCGCCCCGGCACGCCCGCGCGACGGTGGTGCGCGCCGCCGCCGGACTCGCCGCGGCGATGGGTGTCGGCCGATTCGTGTACACCCCGCTGCTCCCGCTCATGCAGGAGCAGACCGGGCTCGCGCCGTCCGATACCGCGCTGGTCGCGACCGCCAACTACCTCGGGTACTTCCTGGGCGCGATCGCACTGGCCGCCCACCCGTCCGGCGCGCGCTCGCGGGCCCTCTTCCGCTCGTCGATCCTCGCCCTGATCGCGAGCGAACTCGTGATGATCATCGGCACGGACGTCCGCCTGTGGCTCGCGGCGCGCGTCGTGGCCGGCATCGCCAGCGCCGCCGTCTTCGTGTACTGCGCCACGGCGGTGGTCGGCCATCCGTCGGCGGGCGTGACGTTCACCGGCGTCGGGGTCGGCATCGCGACGTCGGGCATCCTCGTGATGGTTCTCGGACCGGTCGTGTCGTGGAACGCGCTCTGGGCCGCCGCCGCCGCGATGACGGCCGGCTACGCCGCGATCGCCTGGAGCCTGCCACCCGGATCTTCTTCCCCACTGGCCCACAACCGATCTCGGATGCGCGCGTCACCTTCGACGCGCTGGTGGACACTCGGCGCCTGTTACTTCCTCGAGGGCCTGGGCTACATCATCCTCGGTACGTTCCTGGTCGCGGCGGTCTCCGCCGGGGGTGCGCAGTGGACGGGCCCGGCGGCATGGGTGATGGTCGGGCTCGCCGCGATCCCGTCTCCACTGTTGTGGGCGAAGGCGCTGCGCCGCTGGTCCGCGGAGTCGCTGCTCGCGCTGGCACTTGTGCTGCAGGCCTTCTCCGCACTGCTTCCCGCACTGGTCGCCGGTCCGGTGGCCGCCCTGATCGCCGCGATCCTGTTCGGCGGGACCTTCATGGGCATCACCCTGCTCGCCATGGATTCGGCGCTCGGACTGGGCATTCCACGCGCCGCGGCGGCGTTGACGGCGGTGTACGGGCTCGGGCAGATTCTCGGACCGCTCGCGGTGACCCCGATGCTGGGTGACGGATTCCGGGCGGCGTTCGTCTGTGCCGCCGCCGTTCTCGTCGTGGCCGCGCTACTGGCGGGTGCGACCCGACGCCGGTAGCAGCAGATCCACCACCCGCTCCGCGGTGTCGGCGTCGACGAGGCCGCCGGTGACCACCTGACGGTAGAACACCGCGCCGGCAAGCGCGTCCATGAACAGGTCGACGTCGAGATCGGCCGGCAGGTCGCCGCGCGCCACTCCCCTCTCGATCACCGCGGCACAGTTGGCGCGGCGTTCGGCCAGGAATGCGGTGCGGAAGGCGTCGAGTCCCTCGGGCGTCGACGCCAGATCGCTGACGAGTGCCGGCATCGCGGTACCGAGGGGCGATCCGGCGTAGTTGCGCACGGTCCCGGTCAGCCACGCCACGAGATCGGAACGGGTGTTGCCGGTGTCGGGCACCGGCCCGGTGTCCATCAGCGTCGCGAGGGCGTCGGCGACCAGTTCCGGTTTGCCGGACCACCACCGATACAGCGTGGTCTTGTGCACCCCGCTCGCCTCCGCGATGCGCTCGACCGTCAACTGCGCGTACGACGTCGTCGTGAGTTCGTCGACGACGGTCTGCAGCACGAGGTGACGTTTGCGGGGGCCGCTCCGGCCCGCAGCGGGTGTGGTTACCGGCACTCCCACACCCTGTCACGAGGTAGAGTGCAACGCAACGTCGCGTTGCATTCAGGATTGGAAGCTATGAGGATCACCGCGTTCATGGGATCGGCCACCGGCCACGACCCGGCCCACCTCCGGACGGCGAGCGCCTTCGGGACCGACCTGGCCGCGGCCGGGATCGGCCTGGTCTACGGCGGCGGCCGGGTCGGGCTGATGGGCGCCGTGGCCGACGCGGTCGTCGCCGGCGGCGGGGAGGCCATCGGCGTGATTCCACGGCATCTCGCGGACAAGGAGATCGCTCATCCCCGGTTGACGTCCCTCGAGGTCGTCGAGTCGATGCACGCGCGCAAACAGCGCATGGCCGCGCTCGCGGATGCGTTCGTGGTCCTGCCGGGCGGCGCCGGGACGCTCGACGAGTTCTTCGAGATCTGGACGTGGCAGCAACTCGGGCTGCACACCAAGCCGGTGTTCCTGCTCGACACCGGAGGCTTCTGGCAGCCGCTCGTCGCACTGATCGATCATCTCGTCGACACCGGATTCGTCGGCGCACACCAGCGGGATGCGCTGCAGATCGCCGGTGATCTCGACGCAGTGCGCGCCGCGATGACGGGGTGGGCTCCGCCGGTGCCGAAGTGGACTACAACCAGCGGCCCGACCGACACGGACCTCGAGCCCGCATGACCGCCGAACGCCCCAAGGTCGGGGTCGGCATCGTCGTGGAGCGCGCCGACGGGCAAATCCTCTTGGGTCGCAGAGTCAAACCCACCGAACCCGAGACGTGGTGCCTGCCGGGCGGCCACCTCGAACCGGGCGAGACGGTCGAGGCGGCGGCTCGCCGCGAGTGCCTCGAGGAATCCGGCCTCTCCGATACGACGAACGCCGCGGGGTTCGTGGCCGTCGTGGACACCGGCTCGGCTGGTGGCGGTGTCGTGTTCGGCGTGCACGCGCGCAGCGGCGGAGTGCCGACCGGACCCGGTGAGCCGCACATCTTTCCGGAATGGGTCTGGGTCGACCCGACGGACCTGCCCCGCCCGCTCTTTCCCGCGAGCGACGCGCTGCTGCGCGCGTGGACCGGGGCGGAGCCGGATCCGGCGTGGCAGGTCCTTCGCGTCACAGCCGGGTGACGTCGAGGCTTCCGTCGTGGAAGTCGGCGCGCAGCCGCTTCTTGTCGAACTTGCCGACACTGGTCTTGGGCACCTCCTGGATCACCGCCCAGTTCTCGGGCAGCTGCCACTTGGCGACCTTGTCCGCCAGGAAGTYCCGCAGCTGATCCAGCGTGGCCTCGCTGCCCTCACGGAGCACCACCGCCACCAGCGGACGCTCGTCCCACTTCTCGTCCGGCACACCGATCACCGCCGCCTCGGCCACGGCCGGGTGACCCATGACGGCGTTCTCGAGATCCACCGAGGAGATCCACTCGCCGCCGGACTTGATGATGTCCTTCGTCCGGTCCGACAGCGTCAGATACCCGTCCGCCGTGATGGAACCGACGTCCCCGGTGCGCAGCCAGCCGTCCCGGAACTTGTCGGGAGCGTCGACGCCGTAGTACGACGACGTGATCCACGGACCCCGGACCTCGAGCTCACCGATGCTGCGGCCGTCGTGCGGCACCCGGTTGCCGTCGTCGTCGATCAGGCGGGCCTCCACGGACGCCGGGAACCGGCCCTGCGTGTAGCGGTACTTCCAACGCTGATCGCCGGTGGCCTCGGCCGGCGGGCGGCCCACAGAGCCCACCGGGGAGGTCTCGGTCATGCCCCACGCGTGCAGCACCGACACCTGGTGTTCGTCCTCGAAGGCATGCATCAGCGCCGGCGGCACCGCGGCGCCGCCGATCAGCACCTCCCGCATCGACGAGATGTCCTGCGGATGCTGCTCGAGGTACAGGTGCAGGCCCTGCCAGATCGTCGGCACCGCGGCGGCGAACGTCGGCTTCTCCGACGCGATCAGCTCGGCCAGTGGCGCGGGCTGCAGGAAGCGGTCGGGCATGATCAGTGATGCGCCGATCATGAATGCCGCGTACGGCAGACCCCACGACATCGCGTGGAACTGCGGCACCACCGCCAGGGCACGGTCACCCTGCTTCAGGTTGGGACCGTCGCTCATGCACACCTGCATCGAATGCAGGTAGATCGACCGGTGCGAGTACACGACGCCCTTCGGGTCGCCGGTGGTACCCGACGTGTAACACATTGCCGCAGCGGACCGTTCGTCGAGCTCCGGCCAGTCGTACTCGGTCGGCAGGCCCGCGATCAGACCCTCGTAGGTGTGCACCTGCATCCCCTCAGGTGCCTCCAATCCGACCGTCGAATCACCGGTGACGACGATGTGTTCCACCGTCTTCAGCTGCGACAACTGCGGCGCGAGCAGCGGGATCAACGTCGCGTCGACGATGATCACCCGATCCTCGGCGTGGTTGGCGACGTGCACCAACTGCTCCGGGAACAGCCGGATGTTCAGGGTGTGCAGCACCGCGCCCATCGACGGGACCGCGAGGTACGCCTCGAGATGCTCGGCGTTGTTCCACATGAACGTCGCGACCCGGTCGTCGCCCTCGACTCCCAGTCCGCGCAGCGCGTGCGCCAGCGCGGCACACCGCCGCCCCACCTCGGCATATGTGCGACGGCGCGGCCCGGCCTCCGTCCAGGTGATCACCTCGGCGTCCGCATGGACGGTGCTCCCGTACCGCAGCAACTGCGCAATGGACAGAGGCAGATCGTTCATCGTGCTCAGCATGGACGGCTCCTGGATCGATGCGTGCCGGTGTGGCGAGGTCAT
This sequence comes from Rhodococcus sp. TAF43, assembly GCF_052113525.1. Taxonomy (NCBI): domain Bacteria; kingdom Bacillati; phylum Actinomycetota; class Actinomycetes; order Mycobacteriales; family Nocardiaceae; genus Rhodococcus; species Rhodococcus sp. TAF43. The sequence goes on along the minus strand of NZ_JBFRDL010000008.1, from coordinate 21,317 downwards.
TGTGCGCCGAAACTACGCCACGAGGGAGACCTGGGTCACCCTCCCCCCACCTCGGCGTTTCGAACCAATCGGTCACTTGACCAACGGCCGACCTGCATCAACCGATGGGTCGGGACCCGAGTCGATAGGCGCGCCGCGCGTTGTCCCGGGCGATCATCCGGGCGATCCGCTCCGCATCCTCGGCCTTCCAATGCTCCTGCGCCACCGCATCCTCGAGCACATTCCCCAACGCCCGACGGAACAGCACCGCGCTCACATGGAACAACTCGGGCAGGCCGCAACCGTCGGTGGAGAACAGCACCGACCCGAACGGTGCCAGCTCGAGCAGCTCGGCGAGGATCCTCGTCGCACCGCGGGCTCCGACGTTCTGCACCGCGAGGCCGACGTCGACGAAGACGTGGTCGAACACCTGCGCGAGGTAACCGGCGTGTCGGTGGAACGGGTAGTTGTGCAGCAGCATGATCGGCACGCCGCGGTCCGCGGTGGCGCGCAGCAGCGGCATGAGCAGCAGCGGGTCGGCGCGGGCGAGGTCGGTGTCGGCGTCGCCGTACCCGACATGGAACTGGATCGGCAGCCCGGCGTCGACCGCCGTCCAGATGAGGAACCGGGCGAGCGTCCCGTCGACCAGTCGCGCCGGCGCGCCGCCGTCGATGTCCGCCGCCCACCGCACCGCGGCCGTGAAGACCGCCGCGTCGGAGGGGTGTTCGGGCGGCAGATCGAGCCCCACCCGATAGGCGGCGATCGTCTTGAACGCGACGGCGGACCCCGCAGCACTGCGAACCTGTTCGCGGAACCGGTCCGCGAAGTCGGGCGGGCCGTGCTCGACGATCACGCGCTCGGCCAGTGATTCCAGGCGCACCACCTCGTGCGCGGTCCCGCCGGTGTACGCGGCCAACTCGTGGGGCGTTGTCAGGCTCTCGGGCCGAAACCCGGTGTCGACGAGGTACTCGGCGATCCCGGCCGCGCGCAGCAGCCGCCGGGCCACCTCGTCGGCACCGAGTTCGGCACGACGCTCGAGGTAGTCGTCGGGTGCGACGTGCGACTCCAGGCCCAGCGCGGGCGCGCACAGCCGCCGCACCGCGAACCCGACCTGGGTGTCGAAGAGGCTGCCGTGCCACGGACCGGGCGCGGCCGCCTCGCACAGCAACGCCTCGAAGGCGGGGCGATCGAGTGGTTCGCGCACGATCCCGTGGCAGTGATGGTCGACGAGGGCAATCCTGTCGACCAGCTCCGCAATCGGGTTCTCGCCGGGCGGTCCCGGCGTATCGTCTGGGAACGGCGCCATCTACGCCATTGTGCCGCTGATCAGGCCCGGCGCGAGGGAGATGCGATGGATCGGCACGAACGTGACCGACGGGCTCTCGAGGCCGCGCGGCTGACTCGGCGGCTCACCGCGCGCGGCGTCGTCGGCGTCGCCCTGACCTGGGTCGACAACAGCGGCGTCAACCGGATGAAGGCGGTGCCCGTCGAGCGGTTCGAACGGGCCGCGACATGGGGTGTGGGTGCCTCCCCCGTGTTCGACGCGTTCACCCCGGACGACACCATCGTCGCCGGACGCTTCGCCGGCGGCCCGGTGGGCGATCTGCGCCTGCTGCCCGACCTGGACCGGGTCACGGTGCTGACCGCGCTGCCGGGATGGGCGTGGGCACCCGTCGACCGGTACACGCAGGACGGCGACCTGCATCCCCAGGACTCGCGCGGCCTGCTTCGCCGCGCCGTCGCCCAGCTCGTCGAGGACGATCTGACGGCCAGAGCCGCATTCGAGATCGAATGGGTGATCGGGCAGGACGAGAACGATTTCGTGCCCGCCACCCGCGGGCCCGCGTACGGGTTCGCCCGGCTCGTGGAGCGGTCCGGGTATCTCGCCGACGTGCTGTCCGCGCTGCGCGAGCAGGACGTGCGGGTGGAGCAGATCCATCCCGAGTACGCGCCGGGACAGTTCGAGGTGTCGGTGGCCGCCGAGGATCCGCTCGGCGCCGCGGACACCTTCGTACTGGTGCGCGAGACCATCCGCGCGGTGACCACACGGCACGGCCTGCGGGCGTCCTTCTCCCCCAAGGTCGAGGCCGCGGGCGTCGGCAACGGCGGACACGTGCACCTGTCGCTGCGGCGGGAGGGGATCAACCTGCACAGCGGAGGCGACGGGCCGTGCGGGATCACCGACACCGCAGAGTCGTTCGCGGCGGGAATCCTGGAACGGTTGCCGGCGCTGCTGGCCGTCGGGGCGCCGTCCGTCGCGAGCTATCTGCGGCTGGTGCCGGGTGCGTGGGCAGCGCCGTTCCAGGTGTGCGGGCACGAGAACCGTGAGGCTGCAGTGCGTTTGATCACCGGCAGCACGGGCGACGAGGACCGCGCGGCGAATCTCGAGGTGAAGGTCCTCGACCAGTCCGCCAACCCGTACCTGTGCATGGCCGGCCTGYTGTTCGCCGGGATGTGGGGCGTCCGCGCAGGCCTGCGCCTGCCCGCACTCGTGGACGTCGACCCGGCATCGCTGTCCGAGGAGGAACGAGAGGCACGCGGAATCCGTCGTCTCCCAGCATCGCTCGCCGAATCCACCGATGCGTTCGAGGCCGACACGCTGCTGACCCACGCATTCGGCACCGAACTCGCCGGCACCATCGTCGACGTGCACCGCGCCGAAATCGAGCAGTTCAGCGGCGCGACGGACGAGGACATCGCCGCGGCGCTCCGGTGGGCGTTCTGACGGACGCCCACCGCGGCCTGGTCTTGACCCTGACGTAGCGTCATAGTTGATGCTGGTCTCATGCGCATCAGCGACATCGCACAGGCGGCAGGAACCACACCGCGCACGGTCCGGCACTACCACCGACTCGGCCTGCTCGACGAGCCCCGGAGGCTGGCGAACGGGTATCGCGAGTACGACCTCGCGGACCTCGTCCGGCTCATGCGGGTGCGGTGGCTCGCGAGTGCGGGGGTGCCATTGGGCTCGGTGTCGTCGATCGTGTCCGCCACGACCGACGAAGCGGCGGCCGACGACCTCGAGTTGGACCTGACCGCGTTGATCGACTCCATCGAGGCGGAACGCCAGGTATTGGCAACCAAAAGCAGCCGTTTGCAGGAAATGCTCGCCGCCCATCGGGCCGGACGACCGGTCTCCCCGCTTCCGCCGGGCCTGGCGCTGATCTTCGCCGATCTGATCGGTACCGAGTCCGATCCCGCCGTGCGGGCCGAGTTCGAACGGGAGCGCGACGCGTTCGAATTGGTGGCGATCTCCGGGGCGGCCCCCCAGGCGTTCTTCGACTCCGCCGCGCGTCAACTCGCCGACGAGCGCGCGAGGGACCGGATCGTGAACCTGTACCGGCGGTTCGCCGCCCTGAGGGGCCACGATCCGGCCCACTGCACGAGCGAGATCGAATCACTCGTCGAGGCAACGGAAAACACGATTCGGCCGGTGCTGGCGGAGGCGGGCATCCTCGAACAGTGGAAATCCGCGGTCCCGTCCCTGGACGGATCCACGGTGTCCGTCACGGACCTCGTCCCCGATCAGGCCCAGGGCGCCGTTTTCACCCTCCTGTTGCAGCGACTCGGCATCGTGCCCGAGGTCTCGCCGTGATCCGGTCGCTGTGGTTGTGGTGCCGCGGACGAGTCGACGGAGCCGGCGACGGCGTCTCCACATTCGGGTACACCGCTGGCACGCTGGGCATCCCGGTGGCGTTTCTCATCGCCACCGGCGTCGAGGCCACGGCCGTGCACCTGCTCGTGCCGTGGCAGTGGCTGCGGGTGGCGCTCCTCGTACTCACCGTCGCGTCCGTCGCCGCTGCGGCGGGCTGGCTCGCGACCCGCGCCGTCCATCCGCACCTGGTGACCGCCCAGAAGCTCATCCTGCGGTCAGGCCGGGCGACGATCCTGTCCGTCGATCGGGGTCGGATCGCCCGGGCCCTCCCCAGCCGGCGGTTCGAGCACACCTCCCCCGGCATCCACCACGGCCGGCTCTATCTGCCGGGTCCGGACGGAACCGTCGTCGACATCGACTTCGACGTGCCGGTCCCCGTCGACAAGCTCACGGCCACTGCGCAACTCGAGTCGTCCCTGGTCACCGGGGTGAGCCTGTACGTCGACGCGCCGAGGGATCTGTGCGCCCGACTGAGCATGAGGTGCTGACGAAAACCCTTCTCCTCACAAGGAGTTCAGAGCGACCACTCGTCCGCCAGCTCGACGACGATCTTCTTGTCGTTGCCGGGGTCGGCGGGGTCGTACCAGAGTCGGGTCTGCTGGCCGTCGACAACGGGGGTGGCGGCATGGACGACCATCCGCCGCTGCACCCATCGCTGGGTGTTCCCGCCGTCGGTGAACGAGAACGTCACCGCGGTGAAGATCCGGTCACTCTCCCGAAAGACGCTGTATCCCTTGTCGCTGACGATCGCCGTGGTGACCGTGCCGGTGCGTTTGGTCTGGTGGTCGCCGGCGCGTCGGGCCCGCCGTCCGCGCGCTGCGTTCAGTCCACCGATCAGACAGATCGCCGCTATCACGAGGCAGCCGTATCCGATGCCGGTCACGATCGGGCTGTCACCGATCTGCCGCCCGGCGGTGATCACGCCGATGCCGGCACCGGTCCACCAGGCGGCGATACCGTAGAGCAGTCCGAGATGGCGGGCCTTGAGGGCGATCGACGCCCAGAGGATGAACCCGGCGATCGCCAGCGGCAGACCGGCGAGGGCCCCGACGAACGCGAGCGCAGGCGGATCGAAGGACTCCGGCTCCATGCCACCGCCGAACATCCTCGGCCAGCCGTACCCCATACCCGCGCCCCCGGCGAACAGCAGCATCAGGGCAAGCGAGACCCGCCCCACACCCGGTGGACGGTTCAGTCGCGCGCGTCTGGCGGCAATCGGATCGATCGTGCTCATCGAAACTCCCCCTCACGCCACTGGATGGCGTGCTCCTACAGCGAGCATAAGCGGTCGCCTCTGCCCGGCGTGATCAGGAATCGAGTCGACCGAAACCGACAACGGCGGAATCGGATTCCCAATCGAGGTCGTGGACCCGGATCTTGCCGAGTTCGTTGCCACCGACGGTGGTGGCGTCGTCGCCGTCGACAGCGACGACGAAGTTGGTGTGCTGACCGATCCGGAACTCGTTGTTGTACAACACCACGTCACCGGTCTTGGGGCGGTAGCCGTTGCCCATCGGCTCGAACCGTCCCTCGGCCTCGTAATACTCCTGGAGCGTGTAGACGCCCGGGATCCGCCACGACCCGGAGTTCGGATTCGACAGCGGCTCCCCCGCCTCGCGCATGATCCAGCTGACGAAGTTGGCGCACCACGGCTCCTTCGCGCCGTCGGAATAGAAGGTGCCGGGCCGCTGCTCGCGGTGCTCGGCCTCGAGGAGGTCGACCACCTTGGCCTGTGTGGGAGTCAGCGTCGCGGTGTCGACGTCCGGGAAGGCCGCGGTGTCCCACGGCAGGTACCGATCGGGCGCCCACCACAGCACCGCGCCCGCCGCCAGCACCAGCACCGCGATCACGGATGCGCTCCACACGGCGAGGCGACGACGACGGGCGACGGGCTGTGCGCTCATGCCCTCGAATGTAGCTGGAAACGAGACGGTGCTCGGGTGGCGGCACCCGAACGGGTCAGCGGAACTCGATGATCAGCTGGGGCGGATCCTCGACGGTCACAATTTCGAACTGCGCAGGCTCGGCGCGAAGACCGATGAAGGACTGGGTGGTTCCGTTCACGTCTCGTGTGTCGGGCAGCAGGAAGAGTTGGGTTACGCGGGACCGGTCCGGTCCCACCAAGGGAGTTGCGGTGTCGTAGAGGCGGCGCGCGGGCAGCGCGGTACCCATGATGTCGACCTGCATGATCGCCCGTCCCGTGACCGGCAGGGTCGGACCGCCGCCGTAGGGGACCGCCTCGGCGACATATCCCGCCTTCCAGAAGGGAACACCGGAACCGTCGAACAGATAGACAACCCTCTCGATGCCGGTGTCGGCGTCGATCTCGATCCGCACGTCGTCCACTGCCGCAGTGGGACCACCACCGTCGGGCGACGGGACGTCGGTGGCGGGCACGGCGGGCACGGGGGGCTCGAGCGTCGCCGGGGGTAGAGGAGTCGCGCCGAACTGGATCCTGCCGGTGCGGTCGGCGGGAGTGGACGTAGCTGGCGGTGCGGGCAGCGAATCCGATTGTGGCGATCCCGAATCGGCGCCACAGCCCGCCAACATGATCGCACCTGCCACTGCTCCGATGGTCGCAGACTTCACCCTCGACACGAACTCCCCCTCGCCTGACTACCCCGCCCGCGTCGACTCTACGTCGCAGGACACGATCGTCTGAGACACTTCGAGGCATGGATCAGCCGGGATACGACGTCATGGCGAATCTCTACGCCGAGACGTTTCCATCTCCGTACCTGACGCCACTCGAGCGTCAGGTCATCGCAGCGTTCGCGGATCTCGTGCATGACAGTCCAGGCGAGGGCGCGGTGTTGGATGTCGGGTGCGGTCCCGGCGATGTCGCCGCGGACCTCGCGAGCAAGGGACTCGACGTGCTCGGCATCGATCCGAGCGTCGCGATGCTCGGAATCGCCCGACGCAGCTATCCGCACCTCCGATTCGTCTACGGTGACGCGCACCTGGCCGCCGAGGAACTCGCCGGCGTAGCCGTCCGAGCCATTCTGGCGAGGTTCAGCCTGATCCATGTCCCACCCGCGGAAGTCTCCGCAGTACTGCATCACTGGTCCGCACTGGTGGCCCCGGGTGCATTCGTCGCGGTTGCAGGCCAGACCACCGATGCCGTGGGCGAGGTGATCGAGTTCGACCATGCCGTGGCACCGGCCTGGCTCTGGCATCCGGACCGCCTCGCCGCTGCGCTTGCCGACGCCGGCTTCGACGAGGTGTGGCGGACGATCAGCAGGCCGGATGCGAACCATCGATTCCCCGAGGTGCACCTGGTCGCGCGACGACGCTGAGGCTCGAGTCTCGGCGACCAATCCATTGACTCGAAGATATGTTCGAACCAAACTTGCAGCATGAATCCGGGGGGAATCATCGAACCAGGCGCAGCAGCCTTACCGCTGCACGCCGACGACGTGCGCGCGTTCCCCGAATCCGAGCTCCTCGCCGCCTGGTCGACATTTCCCGCGAGATCGAACGCCTCGAAACCCTCCACGTCGCCGCGGTCGCCGAAATCGACGAGCGCGTAATCTCGTTCGACGCCCTCGGCTTCCGCAGCGTCAAACTCTGGCTCGCATCGACGACCCTCCTCGTAGTACCCGCCGCCGCCCGGATCCTCGCCCTCGGCACAGCCCTCCGACGCCAACCCGAGATCGCCGACGCCTACGACAATCTGCGCATCTCCGCCGACCACGCCGGTTTGATCGCCAAATTCTGCGAGCGCCCGCCCCGCGGCATGCCCGACGAAGCCCTCGACTCCTGCCGAAACGTGCTGCTCGACTGCGCCACCGGACCCGCCGCCACCGACACCGTCCGTGGGGCCATCGCCAAACTCGAGCGGATCTTCGAATCCGACGACCTGCCCGCCAGCGAAGACACCGACCGCAACGAACTCCACGCCTCCAAAACCCTCAACGGGCGCGTCGCCGTCAAAGGCGACTTCGACTCCGCCACAGGCGAAATGCTCCTCACCGCACTCTCGGCACTCACCAAACCGAGGAATCCGGTCGACGACTCGGCGTCCACCCGCACTCCCGGACAACGACGCGCCGAAGCATTCACCGACATCCTGCGCCACTACCTCAACTCCGGCGACGCCCCCATCGAAGGCGGACAACGGCCACACCTGTCACTACACGTGAACGCCCGCGACCTCGCCCGCACCGAGCCGAACACTGACGACCACGCCGACACAGGCAGCAGCACGCCCGCCGATCACGCGGACACGTTGGGAGACAAGGACGTCGCCTGGATGCCGTGGATGGGGCCGCTCACCATCGCAACCGCCCGCCGCATCGCCTGCGACTGCACCCTCACACCCGTCCTCATGGACGACGGGGTACCGCTCGACCTCGGCCGCACCACCCGCACCGTGCCCAAGAAACAACGCCGAGCCCTCGCCGCCCGCGACAACGGCTGCGCCTTCCCCGGATGCGGCGCACCACCCGCCCACTGCGAAGGCCACCACGTCCAGCACTGGGCCGGCGGCGGACCCACCGACCTCGACAACCTCGTACTCCTGTGCCGCTACCACCACCGGTTGCTGCACCACTCGCACTGGGACGTCGAGATCGGCATCGACCGGCATCCGCCCCCAAGCACTTCGTGCAGGGGGTACCCCCAGGTTCACCCCACCGAGTTCGGTCGACCCCTACAAGAAGCCCATCCCGGCGCACAACCGGGCCGGGCCGCTCGCCGCCTGATTCTCCGCATCACCCGTCGAGAGCAGGCGCGGGCAAGTACAACGCTGCGCCATTCCCGCGCAGGCTATGGACGGTATGCGGCGGGGTCGAGGGGCGTGCCGACGGGATGCGCCTGCTGCGAGCCGTCCGCGACGCGGTAGCTCACCCCGTGCCGCGCAGTGCCGCGCGGATCGGTGGGATCGTTGACGTAGAACCAGTCCATTTGCGCCCCAGCCTTGTTCACCTCGAACACGCCGTAGCCGTGGGAGTCGAGCTCGACGTACCGGACGTGCCGGTTGAAGGCCTTGAACGCCTCCTCGACCGGGACGGTCGCGGTGCGCGGCGGAACCTGCAGCGAATCGTCGATGTTCGGTGACGTCACCGACGGCACCACGAACTCGGTGCCGACCGTGCCGGCGGCCGGGTAGTTCGCGGCATCCACCGGCAGGTCGCATGCCCACGACGTGTGGATGTCGCCGGTCAGGAACACCGTGTTACGGACGTTGTTCGCGGTGATCGCATCGAACAGACGACGCCGGTCGGCGGTGTAGCCGTCCCACTGGTCCGTGTTGAACGGGATGCCGGCGTCGGGCAGGCCGATCATCTCGGTGACGGCCGCAGTGGTGTGGGTGTCGAGCGGCGGAAACGCGCACGGCGCGATCATCACCGGATTGCCGACCAGCTTCCAGCGGGTGGGCGAGGTGACGATACCGCCAGTGAGCCAGTCCATCTGGGCGCGGCCGGTGATGGTGCGGTCGGGGGAGTCGGTCTGGCGCCACCCCGCACCGGAGGACGCCTGCTCGTCGCGGTAGGTCCGCAGATCGAGCATGGAAAGCTCGGCCAACGCGCCGAACCGGAATCGTCGGTACAGCGCCGCATCGGTTCCGTTGGTCCGCACCGGCATCCACTCGAAGTAGGCCTGCGTGGACGCGGCCTTCCGGGCACCCCAGTCTCCCTCGGTGGCGGGATCGTGGTTCTCGGCGCCGCCGTCGTACGCATTGTCGGCGGACTCGTGATCGTCCCACGTCGCGATGAACGGGACCTTCGCATGCAGGGCCATCAGATCGGGATCGGTCTTGTACTGCGCGTGCCTGATCCGGTAGTCGGCGAGCGAGACGATCTCGTGTGCCGGATCGTGCAGGCGGACCGAGCCGTTCCTGGCGCCGTACTCGCCGCGCCCGTACTCGTAGATGTAGTCGCCCAGGTGCAGGATCGCGTCGAGGTCGTCCCGCTCGGCGAGCAGGCGGTACGACGCGAAATATCCGGCTTCCCAGTTGGAGCACGACACCACACCGAACCGCAGGCGGTCGAGGTCGGCGTCGGTCGCCGGCGCGGTACGGGTCCGTCCCACCGGCGAGACCTGCCCGGCCGCGGTGAACCGATAGAAGTACGTGGTGCCCGGCCGCAACCCGGCGACGTCGACCTTCACGGTGTGGTCGCTCCGGGGGTCGGCCGTGACGGTCCCGCTACGTACGACGGCACCGAAGCCGCTGTCGGTCGCGACCTCCCAGGTCACCGAAACCGTCTCGCCCACACCCGAACCGGGCTGCGCTGCCGCCGACGGCGTGACGCGGGTCCAGATGATGACGCCGTCGGGCAGCGGATCGCCCGACGCCACGCCGTGCACGAATCCCGCAGGTCCCGCAGGTCCCGACGCCGGGACCCCGGCGGCGGCGCGTCCCGCCGCCGCGACGGTCAGCCCGGCACCTGCCAGCACCGCCGAGCCGCGCAGCAGACCGCGTCGGCTCACACCGCTCCGAATGTCGCTCTTGTCGCCCTCGGGCGCCCGATTCTCGAACACGACAGGATCACAACGAAATTCGGACGGATGTTCAACTCAGATCGGCCGAATCTCCGAGTGTTCACCTACTGTTCGCCGCGGTCGCCCCGTCAGAACACCTGCCGGGCTCCGGGGCGGTGGACCACCCCGCGGGCAACCAGCTCGATCGCGACCGCCACCGCACACGTCTGTGCGAGGAGCAGGCCGACGAGGACGAGGATCTGCACGGCGCCGGCCTGGACCGCGGAACCGCTCGCCAACAGGACACCGACGAACGCCCCCGGCAGTGTCACCAGACCCACCGTGCGGGTCTGATCCAGCCCCGGCAGCAGGGCGTCGGACGCCGCCGGACCGACCACCTCCATGCGGGCGTCCCGCACACTGAACCCCAGGCTCAGCCCGGCTTCGACCTCGCCCCATCGCTGGTCGATCGCGTCCAGGCCGCGTTTGGCGGCGAGTGCCGTCGCGGTCATGGCGTTACCGAGCACTATGCCCCCGATCGGCACCAACGCGACGCCCTGGAGCGGCACGACCCCGCTGACGAGCATCAGCGGAACCACCAGGCCGACACCCGTGGCGAGGGCCACCGACAACCACACCGCCGACCGCCCCGCCCGCGCACGCCGGGCCGCCGTCACCGCGGCGGCCACGAACATCACGGCGAGCACGAGCAACGACGACCACAGGTGTGCCAGCGCCGCGGCCAGGATCAGGGAGACGGCGACGAGCTGAAGCGCACCCCGGACCGCGGCCCGCGGAGCCGTCAGCGGATTGCCCAGACCGGCGAACCGGTACACCACGGCCGCCATCGTGACCATGACCCCGCACAGCACGACGAGCGCGAGGCCGGGGTTCGCCAGCGCGGTACTCACGGTCGTCACCTTCCCACCAAGACGGCGCTCAGCGGAATGCCGGCCGCGCGATCCTGGTCGGCCCGAGCGGTCACAGGACCTCGGCTGACCCGGACAGATCCTCGATTCCGACCGGTGCCGTCCCGGTGAAGCGCACGCCGATCCCGAACTCCTCGCCTATCGCGAGGCCGCATTCGGCGAAACGGATCATCCATGATCCGTCCGACCAGATGATTGCCTCGGGCAGGCCGAACGGCGCCTCCGGCCCGTCGAGCCGCGCACGGTCCTCCGCGTCGAGTTCCCACACCGGATCGGCGAGCTCGGCGACGAGATAGCGCGACGCAGCGGCTGCCAGCACGTCGAAACCGGCGATGGCCTGCGCCGCGGAGTCGACGGCCTGATCGGTAGGAGGCCCCGCCGGTTCGATGACGATGCTGACCGTTCGCGGTTCGTCACCGGGCAGATCGGCAGCCCAGCAGACGAACTCCGCCGCGAGGCCGATGCGGTCCAGCACCGTGCCCCGCACCTCGATCTTCTCGGGTAGGTCGTTCATGCTCCAAGTCAACCAAACCCCGGTCCCCCGCCGTGGGACGCCGGTTTCGCCGCGTCAGGCGTTCCATTGGGCTTCGACGTCGAGAACCCAGGTGACGCCGTAGCTGTCGACGAGCATTCCGTAGAGGGGAGCCCACTGTGCGGGTGCCAGTGGAGCCAGGATCGTCGCCCCGTCGGCAAGCTTCTCCCAGTAGGCCGAGATCTCCTCGGCGTCGGTGCCACGGATCGAGACGAAGAACGGGATCGTGCCGGGCTCCCACGTGGTGTGAGAGGGCACGTCGTAGGCCATGATGCGGAAGCCGTTGTCGGAGAGAACCTGTCCCCACATCACCTGATCCGATTCGTCCGGGTCGGTGACGTTCTGCGCGTCGGCGTAGGTGATGACGGCCAGCTCGCCGCCGAACACCGATCGGTAGAACTCGAGCGCTTCGCGGGCGTCGCCACGGAAGTTCAGGTGGGGGGTGACGTTGACGGGCATGTTGTTTCTCCTCGAGAGCGGTCGGCCACCGGTTCTCGACCGGTGGTGTCAGCAACGCTCCCAGTAGAAGCGGTCAGTTCCTGTCCGCTACTTCGGGTACTTTCGAGACATGTCGACGGCCACCTCGCGCTCGCTGCTGCTGTTGTCGATGTTGCAGACACGCAGAGACTGGCCGGGCCAGGTTCTCGCCGAACGGCTCGAGGTCAGTTCGCGCACCGTGCGGCGGGACGTCGATCGCCTGCGGGCGATGGGGTACCGGATCGTCGCACTCAAGGGTCCGGACGGTGGGTATCGGTTGGAGGCCGGATCGGAGCTGCCGCCGATGCTGTTCGACGACGAACAGGCAGTGGCCATCGCGATGGCCCTGCAGACGGTGGCGGCGAGCGGAGCCGGGGTCGCCGATGCTGCGGAGCGGGCGCTGTCCACGGTGCGTCAGGTCATGCCGTCGCGGCTCCGGCATCGACTCGATTCGCTGCCGATCATCGCGTTGCGCGCGCCGGCGGACGTCGACCCCGCCGTACTCGTCTCCCTCAGCACAGCAGTCGCCGCGCAGGATGTTCTGCGATTCGACTATCCCACTCGCGCAGGTTATTTCGAGCGGCGTCGGCTCGAACCTCACCACCTTGTGGCGGCGGCAGGGCGTTGGTACCTCGTGGGTTGGGACCTCGACAAGGACGATTGGCGGATCTTCCGCGCGGACCGGGTCCATCCCCGTGTCCCGACCGGGCCCGGATTCGCCCGCCGCGAGCTACCGGCCGGCGACGTGAGGGCCTACGTCGCCGCGAGATTCAAGGGGTCGCCCGGACCCGACCAGTGGCCCTGCACCGGCGAGGTGATCCTCGGGATACCCGCCACAGAGATCRTGCCGTATGTCGACACCGACACGGTCGAGGATCTCGGCGGCGGACGTTGCCGACTCGTCGCCGGTGCCTGGTCGTGGGAATCGCTGGCCGCGGCGATCGGCCGGTTCGATGCCGACATCGACGTCGTCGTCCACCCGAACTGACCGCTGCGTTCGCCACCCTCGCAAGGCGTTACGCGCACGCTGCAGAGCCCGGCTCGTGATTGCACGGCGCCACGGACAGGCACCCCACCGTCGTCGCGACCGAACGTCTGGCCTGCCAACTCGAGGATCCCCCTGCAGCGACCGCGCTCCGGGTGCAGGATGGGTTCCACGCCCGATCACCCGACTGTAGGAGGTCCCCGTGATGAATCTCGTTCGCCGACTGGCCGTCTGCGCGGCCGTCGCGGCCGGTTCGGTCCTGGCGCCGGTCGCCGTGGCCTCCGCGGCGGTGACCGTCCCGTTCCAGATCGATCCGGCGCCGTTCGGGAACCCGAACGGCAGTTTCGACGTGCCCCCGATCCGCTGTGCGACCGTGGTCGGCGAACAGCCCGGCACGTTGACGATCACCGGCGGCAAGGACGGGCGGTGGGGATGCCTGCTCTCGGCCGACGTGCACTGGCTGAACCTGTCGACCGGGGCGTTCGGCTCCGCCCGGCTGTCGGACGGCCTCCACGGATTCCCGCCCGCAGCGACCCTGCAGACCGGCACCGGGCAGGTCGCCGTGACCGTCGTATCCACGGTGGGCGGAACGACCACCCCGGGCCTCGCAACCATCTACGTTCCGTAGGTGACGGCGCCGCCCGATCGCACCCACCGGACGCTTGTGAACACTTTGTTGTCAATAATTCGTTGACAACAGGTGGGGACGGGGCGGACGCTCGAAGTATGACCTCAGATCCCTTCACCCCGCCCAACCCGAGCCGCGAGCGGGCCCACCGCGAGTACGCCGGCCTGTTCCGCATCGCCGAAAGGCACGGCACCACGCCCGAGCAGCGGGCGCGGCAGTCCCACCCCGAGATGCTCGATCCGCTGGGCGCGATCCGCATCGTGGCCGCGATCGCCGGTGGCGTCCACACCCCGGACCCCGGAGAGCCGGAGATCGACGACGCCGACGTCACCGCGGCGCTCGGGCTGATCCCGAAGGCCCGCGCCGAGATGGACCAATTGGAGGCACTGCTCCTGGACATCGCGCGGCAACGTGGAATGACCTGGCAAGAAATCGCTTTCGGCCTGGGACTGGGGAGCACACAGGCGGCACGGCAGCGATACGACAGGCTGGTCAAGCGCACCTGACCCCCGAACAAGGCTCGAGCCCGAAGTCGACGAACGACTTCGGGCCCGAGGTGCGCTGGTGCCGCGTTGTTCAGACGAACAATGCGGCGACACCGGCGACACCGGCGACCAGGCCGATGACCGTCGAGATCAGCGTCGCGCCGGCTGCGACCTTACCGAGATCCGCTGTGGAAGAACCCATTTGATACCCCTTATTCCATTGAAGCGCTGCTTCTCTTGTATCGCCGTTGTCGGCGCCACTGCATGTCTAACGGACCGGACGACCGTGTTCCAAGTGCTAATCCCCAGATTCCGCAATGCCTTACAGAAAAGAAACGCGATGTGAGCCAGGCGTAAAAGCGGCGACATACAGCGTTAACAAGAGGCCCCCCGAACCCGCAGATCGCGCGCCAGATGGTCGTGCTGCTCGAGCACCGGTCGACGCAGTGCCCCGGCGCATCGCCGTTCGCGGCGCGCCACGAATCCACCGAATCGACCGAATCGGACGCCGGGAAGTTACGCACGTCCCCGCGCGCGGCCGAGTCCATGCAGAACGCGCCTCGTCGACCTGGTCCTCGGGCACATCGACGCAGAGTCGGCCGGTTCACGGCCACACATTGTCTTCGCCTTTGCTCCCGTAAAGCTGGTGCTTCGTCTCAGTCGCCGTTCTCGGTGCCACTGCATGCGTAGCGGAGCAGCCGAGAGGTTTCCACTCCCGTCGGTCCGACTACCGGTCGAGTACCGCGGTGAGGGCCGCGGTCAGCTCCGCGGTGGCGGTCGCTTCGGCGTTCGGCGACGTGTTCCGACGCCACGCGACGTACCCGTCGGGACGCACCAGCAGCACACCGTCCTCGGCGATCTCCCGCAGCCGCGCCCACCGGCCGTACGCATCCCGCAGACCGGGGGTGTCGATCCGGACCGACCGGATGGGGATGTCGAGCTTCTCGGCCGCGGCGGCCGCGGCCCGCTCCCACACCCCACCGGACAGGCCGGTGACAACGGAGAACTGTCCGCGCCCGACGACGTCGAGGGTCGAACGGCGCAGCCCGTCCCCGTCGACCAGCCATGCGTGCGGCAATTTGGCTCCGGGCCGAGTGGTCGGCTTGGCGAACAGTTCTCGGTCCCGGACCCATTCCTCTTCGGCGCTGCTGTCGGGCACCGTTGCGGACGAGGCGTACCGCTGGTTGAGCTCGACACCGTGCGCATTGAACTCGTAGTTCTTCAGCTCGATCGCGTCGATCAGCGCGCGCCGCCGCGCCGCCCCCTCCGCTGTCTCGGCGCGACACATCGCGAGTCCCGTCTCGATGCCGTCCTCGTCGGTGCCCCCGGAGATGCCCCGGGAGTACTCGGTGGCATAGCTGTGGTTCACCGTCCACAGCGACGTAGAGTCGATCTGCACGTCGATGCTGTCGTCGCCGAGCAGGTCCAGGACGATACGGCGGGCCTCGTCCTCGTCAAGCGTCGGCGGCTCACCCTCGATGTCGTAGCCCCACGTGAGCAGCCACTCGTTCCACGGCCGCACCATGCGGATCAGACCCATACCGATACCGCCCATGTGCGCACCCGGGCGCATCGCCCAGTACAGGACACTGGGACGGTGCTCGCAGTAACGGGACAGATCCGCGGTGAAACAGATGTTCATCGACCCACCGACACCGCTACGACCCGCGATCGGCAGCCCGATCTGCTCGGCAACTACACTCCTGGCACCGTCGGCACCGATGAGATACTTTGCACGGACAGTGTATTCGTCACCTCGCAAGCGGTCACGTAGCGTCGCGGTGACGCCGTCCGCGTCCTGTTCAAGGGACACGAATTCGGTGTCGAACCGACACTTGGCGCCCCGCTCGGCCGCATTGGTCACCAGGATCGGCTCCATGTAGGTCTGCGGCAGGTCGATCATCGGGCACGGGCTGGCCGACGAGTACTCCGACAGATGTGCCTCACCGGCGCCCCAAGTGCTGATCCGGCCGATCTCCTCGCCGGCGAGCGACGTGCACAGCACCGTGTCACCCATCATGTCCTGCGGAGTGCCCTGCGCGAGCGCCTCCGCTTCCACACCGAGATCGCGCAGGACCTCGAGGGTGCGCTGGTTGGTGATGTGTGCACGCGGCGTGTTCGCTACCCAGCCGTACTTGTTCACCAGCATCGTGTCGACACCGTAGGTGGCGAGCAACAGTGCCGCCGAACCACCTGCCGGCCCGCTACCGATCACGAGAACGTCGGTGTCGTAGGTCTTGTCGTTGGTCATGTCTGTCTCCGGAAGTAGTGATCCGACGGGGAGCGCAGTCACGCGTCGGGGGCTATGCGGAAGGTGAAATCGAGTCGGCGCCATGCCCCGTCGACCACGCGGCCATCCGGGGTGGGGCCCCGATGTTCGGGCATGTCGACGATCAGGTTGTGCTTCACCCCGAATACCGAATCGGAGGTGAGGTAGGCGCCGTCGGACGGGAAGAGCTGGGTGATCAGGCGGCGGTGCCCGGGAGCGCTGATCATGAAGTGCACGTGCGGGGCCCGGAACGGGTGCCGGCCGACTGCATCGAGCATCTGCCCCACCGGCCCGTCGTCGGGAATGGGGTACTCGCACGGGAGGATCGTCCAGAACCGCAGCCGCCCATCGGCATCGGTTCGGAACTGACCGCGCAGGACCGGACCGTCGAGATCGGGCAGCTGCACGTCGTAGAAGCCGTCCTCGTTGGACTGCCAGACATCGACGATCGCATCCGGGAGCGGGGCGCCGTCCGGGTCGGTGACGGCCACGTCCACCCACATCGGGACGCCTGGAAGCCCCTCCGCAAGATCCGCTCCGGATCGCACGGCCGGCGGACCCTCGACGTAGAACGGGCCGAGTACCGCCGACGGTGTCTGCTCCCGGACACGTGAATTGGTGAGGATGTCGACCATCGTCGAGATCCCCAACGTGTCCGACAACAGAATGAACTCCTGGCGCACATCGGAGCAGACCTGCCCGGTACGCGTGAGGAAGTCGATCGCGAATTCCCATTCGGCGGTCGTGAGGTCGTTGCTCGTGACGAAATCGTGCGCACGACGGACAAGGTCGGTCATGAGGGTGTGCAAGCGCGGATCCTCGGTGCCGGCGAAACTGGCGACCACCGCGCGTGACATGCGGTCGAGTTCGGCACGGGGGAAGGCGTTTCCGCCGCCGGGCCGGGATCCCGCCACCGCATCTGCCAGCAACGCGGAAATGCCGTCGACAGTGACCGAACGCGGATTCGGGTACGGCCGGGCCGTCGCCAGAGCCGCTGCCTTCGGAATGTCGTCGACGGTGAACCCGAGTTCCGCCAACGACGTCGGCCCGCCCAGGCTCGCGACGAGGTCGTGGACGCCGGCGGCGGCGTCCGGCACCCGCATCACCTGGGCGATCCGGCGCATCACGTCCTGCGCGGCGGGCGCGTTGTACGCCATCGCGTACGGAAGGATCACCGTGTGCATCTGCGAGTGCGGCAGATCGAAACCGCCGCCGAGTGCATGACAGAGCTTGTGATGCACCCCCATTCCGACCGCGGCCAGGCAGCTACCCGACAGCCAGGCCGCCTGCAACAGCTCACCGCGGCCATCGAGGTCCGACGGATCTGCCATCACCTTCGGCAGGCCCTGCGTGATCCCGCGAATCGCCTCGAGGGCGAGCTGATCGGTCACCGGATTGGCCTCCGGCGCATACAGTGCCTCTACCGCGTGCGCCATCGCGTTGATCGCGCTGGTCAACGTGATCGCTTGGGGCAGACCGACGGTGAGATCCACATCGTAGACCACCGTCTCCGGCAGGATGTCCGCCGACGACCGGGTCGTCTTCACGCCGTTCTCGGTCTCGCCGAGCACCGGTGTGACCTCGGACCCGGCATAGGTGGTGGGGATGATCACCTGGTCGTAGCCGGCCCGCACCGCGAGTGCCTTCGACAGACCCGTCGTGGATCCGCCGCCCACCGACACGACGCAGTCGACATCGTGGGCGCGGGCCGAGGCCAGCGCCTCCTCGGCGACCTGTGTGGGGGTGTGCATCGCGGCCCCGTCGAAACGGGCGACGAGCAGATCGCCGAGTGCCCGAGCGACTTCGGTGGCCGGCTCGGCCACATCATGGCCGGTGAGCAGCAGCACTCGGCTGCGCCCCAGCCGCAGAACCTCGTCAGCGACGGTTCGGCTCGTACCGCTTCCGAACACCACTCGCGACGGCTGTGCGTTGTAGGTGAAGGTTTTCATATTCGCCGCTCTCACATTCCACGTCACACGTTGCGTAAGTCACACACCGATGTCGATGATGGACGCCCGGCGGCCGAGTCGTCCTGCACGATCCGCGCATCGGCAGGCACGAAACGTGCATGCCGAACCCGAGAAAGGCCGGCTCAGCCCGCGCGGCGAACCTGCGCGGGCGTGGTGCCCAACTGAGCCCGCATCGTGCGGGTCAGGTGTTCCTGGTGCGAGAACCCGCAGTCGACCGCGATCTGGGCGATCGGGTGGTCCCCCGTCCGCAGCTCCCGTGCTGCCTGCTCCACCCGCAGCCGCACCAGGTACCGGTGGGGTGTCATCCCCGTCGCAGCCTTGAACTGCCGGGTGAGCTGGCTGGTGCTCAGTGCAACGGCACCGGCCAGCTCGGACAACGGAATAGGCTCCGCCAGGCGATGTTTCATCAAATCGATGACAGCAGAGACACTGCTACGGGTCGATCTGCCACCTGCCGCCGGTCCATCCGCCGCGGCCCGGCATCGTCCGGCGCCGTACCGGTGCACCAGGTGCACGGCGAGCATCGTCACCAGATGGTCGGCGTACGTCCGTGCGGACGGGTGCCAGTCACGCAGTGTGGCGTCCATCGACCGCACCAGTTGCTCGAGCATCGGATCGTGGACGCCGATATGCGGTTCCAACTCGACCGGTCGCCCGTCCGCGGCCTCCTCGAGCAACGCGGCATCCAGGTTCGCGTGAATGGTGTCGAGGTCCGCACCGAGTTCGACGGTCAACTCCTGGCCGGCCGGATGGACGAAGAAGCCCCCGGCCGGCACCGTCGTCCGCTGGGCGGCACCACCACGCCCGCGGACGACGTCGACGGGTCCACCGAGATGCAGGATCAGCAGGTGCGAACGCGCCCCGTCGAATGCACCCCGGTAGGGCCGTTCCGCCTGGGTGGAGACATACGCACCGGACCATCCACGACCCGCGCTGGTCCGGCGTGGATGCACCCATGGCTGCCGGAGGATTCCTACGGTGTCGTCGAGTCCCAGCTCGACCATGCCGGCTCCTTCCCGCCGCCACCGTCCGGGCACGCACACGACCGGGGCGATCTCACTGCGATCGCACCATGGTAGCGAGCTACCCGCGTGGCTTCCCGATCCCGAAATGCATCAGATCCTCGCCCACGACGAGGTTGCCGGTGAAGTCGGTCCGCGCCTTCTCGTCACCCAGACCGGTCGGTGGCTCGATGTCCGCAACATCGAAGATCTCCCGCAAATCCTGCTTGGCGTTGTCGCGCATCCGATCATTGATGTCGGTGGCATACGCCTCGAGCAGCTTGCGGGTCGAGGCGGCGGTACCGGGCGTCGGGGATTCGGAGCACCAACACTTCCGGCTGCAGTCCCGGTCCCTGAAAATCAGGTGTAGCGCACCGTGATTCTCGGGGCCGAGCACCCTGATCGGCTTCTTCGGACCGTTGTACCCGTTGCGCCAGGACAGGATCAGGAGGTTCGGGTAGTCGACCGTAGCGTCGGAGTGATGGTGGCTGAGGAACCAGCGTTTCCTGGACCTGGTCGTGGCGAACCGCATCGGGTGAACGAGCATCGACACCCGTCAACACCACGTCGCCCGGATCCGGAGATCCCGGGCGAGGTGGTCGCGCTGTTCGGCGACCAGTCGGCACAGTGCGCCCGGTGCATCAACGTTCGCGGCGAGCCACGAATCCACCGAATCGACCGAATCGGACGCCGGGAAGAGCCCGAGGACGATCCGGCGGGCGATCTCGATGCTGCGCTGCGCCCACACCCCGCGGATCGCCGCGAAGTAGGCGTCGTCGTAGCCGGCGATCAGGTCGCGGCGCTCGCCCGCCCGGAATCCGGCGATGACGGCGTCGAGGTGGTCGTTGCTCAGCGCCGTGTCCTCGAGCGCCGACGCCCAGGCCCGCGCCTTGACCTCCGGGTCCGGGCGGGCGGCGAGCGCACGCAGTTGGGCGGTCCGCCCGGACGCGGTGTCGTCGCGCGCCAGTTCGACGTCCAGCGTCTCCGGGTCGGCGTGCCCGGTCGCGGACAGCGCCGTCCACAGCGCCCAGCGCAGGTCCGGATCCAACCGGAGCCCGTCCGGGCCCGGCCGGCCGCCGTCGAGGATCGCACGGATGTCGGCCGCGTGACGGTCGTCGACAACTGCTGCGGCCGCAGCCGCACGGGCCCATGCCAGCTGTCCACCCGAGCCCGATTCGGCTTCCTGCATTGCCGTCCAGCAGGTTTCGAGCCACTCGCGCCGCCAGCGGTCCCGCGCCTCGGTGGGCAGGTAGTGGCCGATCGCGAACGACGCGTTCGCCAGGAACGCGGTCAGCAGCGCCATGTTCGGCTCGGACGGCGCGAACGCGCGTGCCATCGTCAGGTACCGCTCGGGGGCGAGTTCGCCGTCGCGGGTGGCGTTCCACAGCGCCGACCAGATGAGGCCCCTGGCCAGCGGGTCGACGACCCGGTCCAGCGAGCGCTCGACCGTCGCGAGCGAGCCGGCATCGAGACGCACCTTCGCGTACGTGAGGTCGCCGTCGTTGAGCAGCCGGAGCGTCGCGGGGGACAGGTCGACCGGTGTCCGCTCGGCGACCACGTCCAGCTCCACGCGATCACGTCGAACCAGGTCACCGGCGTCGTCGAAGTCGTAGAGCCCGACGGCCAGGCGGTGCGGCCTCGGATCGCTCTGCACGATCTCGTACCCGCGCACGTCGTCGCCGCCCTCGAGGGTGAGGGTGGAGACGCCGGTGGTCTGCAGCCACGCCTGCGCCCACGCGCCCAGGTCACGGCCCGAGGACGCCGACAACTCCGCCAGGAGGTCGGCCAGCGTGGTGTTGCCGAAGGCATGCTCGCGGAAGTACCGCCGGGAACCCTCGAAGAACGCGTCGCGCCCGACATAGGCGACCAACTGCTTGAGGACGCTCGCGCCCTTGGCGTACGTGATGCCGTCGAAGTTCAGTTTCGCCGCCTCCAGGTCGACGATGTCGGCGACGATCGGGTGCGTCGTCGGCAGCTGGTCCTG
>NZ_JBFRDL010000007.1:0-152778 GCF_052113525.1 Rhodococcus sp. TAF43 | reverse complement strand
ACCGACATCCGGGCGGAGCCGGCAGCTCCGCTCGACAGGTTCAGCCAGTGCACGTCGCCCAGGATTTGGCAGTGACCAGCTCCAGGCTCGCCAGTCACCTCGCGACCGCCTTCCGTCGGGCCGGTGATCGTCACCGTCCCAGGCTGCTCGCCGACCACGGCCTCGCATCGGACCCGGGGAGCGTCGAAACTGCTGTTCGGGTTTCCGAACGGCGCCGGGTTGATCTGGAACGGAACGGTGACCGCAGCGGAGGCGACAGCCGTCGGCACCAGGACCGAACCCGCCACAATCGCAGCACAGGCAACCGACAGGCGAACGAAATCGATCACGACGACCTCCAGGAAAGGTCCACATCCAACCCTGACCTAGCCAGTCACGTGGATACACAAGGCAACACCTCCCGCGTCTGCAGCAACCCCGGCCCCTCGCTGTCGCCTCAGGTGCCACCGAAGAAACGAGCGACGCTAGCTCATTTACGGGCAGTACCCACCCAACCAGCACGGGGCGTTGTACAGGATCCCGACCCACACGTCGTCAGGGATGAACCCGTAGGGCAAGAGCCACCAGATCGGCGGAAAGTCCATCGCACCGACACCTCCAATACGAAGCAGCCGCCGACCCGCACCATCACTCCTCAGAGCGGGTTCCACCAGTTGACGAAGAGATTCCACTCGAGAATCCCCGGCCACACACCCGATTCCAGCGGATTCACGTAGTACAGATCCGGTAGTAGTCCAATCACGACTGCCCCCTACAGACACTCGGTGGGACGTGTCATATTACCTGGTCAGGACGTTGAAAGGCCCCCATGCCCGAAACAGGCGCAGGGGCCGATATGCACCGCACGAACACGATCAACGACACTGACAAACGGGACCGGCCCGCTATCGACGGGCCGGTCCCTCCTGCGTCAGATCGGGTCGAACAACAGCGCCGCCGCAGCATGCTCGACGGGGCGGACCGTGATCCCTCCCGCTCGACACCGGTGAACCCCGCGTCGGACAGGGCTGCGAGCGCGTCCCCCAGATCCACACGCGCAAGATCCAGCCCCGGCGACATGGAGTCAGTTGGGACTGCTGCACGGATAGGTGACATCTTGACCTGCCCTACGGGTAGGTTTCCAAATCCGGTGATTAGTCGAGGGCCTTGCTGAAAGGCTCCGACCGTGCCTCGCCCCTATCCTCCCGAGTTTCGTGCCCGTGCCATCGCGTTGGTCCGATCCGGCAAACAGGTCAAGCAAACCGCCTACGAACTGGGCATCAGCGCCGGATGTCTGCACACGTGGCTCAAGCAGGACCGCATCGATCGCGGTGAGATCCCTGGCAACACCACTGCGGAATCTGCAGAGTTGCGGGCTGCGCGCAAGCGAATCCGGGAGCTCGAAACCGAGTTAACGATCATCCGGCAGGCGTCGAAGTTCCTGGGCGAGGACAAACCTCACCCAAAAGGATCCACCCGGTGATCGACCGATTGGCCGACGCCGGGACCCCCATCGACGTGTATTGCAGAGTGCTCGGGGTGTCCCGGCAGGGCTACTACCGATACAAGCGACGACCGACGTCGGCGACGCAGCTGCGTCGCCAGTGGCTGACCGGGTTGATCCGGGAGATCCACGTCGCCTCCCGCGGCACTTACGGCTACCGGCGCATTCACGCCGAGCTGACCATGGCGATGGGCATCGCGTGCAGCTCACGGCTGATCTCGGTGCTGATGACCCACGCCGGAATCTACGGACTTCCAGGGCCGGTGYGCGTCAAACGACTACGCGGGTCGTCACTGCCGGCGACCTGGTCAACCGCAAGTTTCACCGTCTGCATCCAAATGAGTTGTGGGTCACCGATATTCCCCCAAGCACTTCGTGCAGGGAGGTACCCCCACCGAGCACCCAACACGGGAGGGGAGGGTGTTCTGCGCCGCGGTGATGGATGCCTTCAGCAGGCGGATCATCGGTTGGTCAATCGATTCGCGGCAGGACTCCACACTCGTCATCAACGCGCTCGACATGGCCATCCGGAACAGACGTCCGGAGCCTGGCGGCATCGTGCATGCCGATCACGGAGTCCAGTTCACCTCATGGGCTTTCGGCGACAAGATCCGCTCTGCCGGCCTCATGCCGTCCTTCGGAAGTGTCGGTGACGGCCTGGACAACGCGRTGATGGAATCGTTCTGGTCGTCGATGCAGATCGAGTTGCTMAACCGCAAGAAGTGGAAGACCCGTCTCGAGCTCGCGAACGCGATCTTCGACTAGATCGAGATCTTCTTTGGGCCGTCAACGACGGCATTCCTCACTCGATTACCGCACCCCGATCGAACACGAACTACTCTCCGAGAAGAACCCCATCCCCGCCTGAGACTCATCACCGAGACTGGAAACCAAGTAGTAGGGCAGGTCAATCTGTCACCTGATCGTGCAGCAGTCCCGGATGATTCTGTCCACGACGAACGCAGCAATCACTGCGACGGCCATCACTACCCCCACAACTCACCCGCCTTTCCCACCAAAACTGCCCCCACACCCAGACTGGGTGCAGGGGCAGCGAACAGCTCAGATCAGCAGATCACCACTCCTGGTAGAAGTCGAAGCGGTCGCCCCAGATCGCGGGATCGTTCACGTCGAACTGGATGTATCCCCCACGAGCGACAGCCTCGTCGATCAACTGCTGAGTACTGGCGAACACCAACGTCGGATGCGTGTCGTAGATCGACCCGTCACCGAGGTAGATGGCGACCTGGCCCCGGGGCACGACAGCGTCGATCGCGTTGCCCGCGCCCAAATCACGCAGAATCCGAGTCTCGTTCGGGTCGAACGAGATCCCCTGATAGCCCTCCCCCGAGCGCAGGTAAGCGGCCGACGCGGTGCCGGCCGCACCGACCATCAGCCCTGCCGCCGCAGCAGCAGGAATCAGAGCAGCAGCGATCATGCGAATACGAGACATCAAGAATTCCCCTCCAGATACACCAGCCACATTACCGGCCGGTAAGTTTCCTATCGATTTTCATATCGTAGCCGGGATTCCCCGCCCACCCCCGGCGGCCCCTGAACCCGCACGGGACGGGCCATCCGTCCAGGTCACGGCACAAGATAGCCCCCACACCGGAAAGGATGCAGGGGCTGTGGAGACAGAGGGGTCACGGCGCGCGGCTACTCACAACAGAAGACCGCGCCCCGGCCCTCGGTCAGTGTCAAGCGGTGTTTTGCAAAAGGCCCCGCACCCAGTACCGGTGCAGTGCCCTGGCCATCACTTGCGGCGCCAGGCGCGCGTAGTGACGTCAGTCGTCGACCTCCGTGTCGAAGCGACCCCAACGACCGGGGCTCACTCGAAGCCGTCCTCGAACTGCTTCCGCGCGCCCTCGACGATCGCGGCGAAATCTTCACCGGTCACCTGAGCGACCCGGTTGGCCAGATGCCAGATCATCCCCGACATCTCTTCCACCATCCCGTAGACATCGCCGGGATTGTCGATCGTCTTGACGAACTCCTCGAGGTCGAGGAACTGTCCATCACTGCTCACCCTGTGCCCGAACGGACCAGCCATCGAAGCCCCTATCTCGAAGTTGTCGTGATTTCCCGCCGCACAGGCTATCGCGGTGGGATGACCGATCATCACTCACTCGATGCGGCCATCAGCGCGTAGCCCACTCACCGCTATGCGTTGGCCGCGATGACCCACTCGTACGGCGTCGGGGGTGGGTACTCGACGGCAATCGCCGCTTTGGCGACGTCTACTGGGGCCGGCCACTCTCCGCTGTTGCCTCGGCGGAGCGTATCGAGTGCTTGGCGAATCGACTTGTCCTCGATCCAGGTGTAGGCATCAGATGGGTCGACGGTCTGGTCGCGGTCGACCATCAGGTCGGCGATCGACATGCGGATGTGGTGCCAGTACCAGGACTCCTGCGGGCTCACTGGCTGATCGCCACCCATCGAGACCTCCCCTCTAGCGCCTAATTTCGGCGTTTACCTGCGGTGATGACATGTCCCCTGAGCTTCCACTGCTCGGGTCGATACTCTTGGACGAAAGGCTCGGACGAGAACCCGAGGATTCCCCCCCGCCGGCGCCGAGTCCCGCTCGGCCGGCGCTCCGGCCTGCGCGTCGCGCCAATAGTCCGCGGCCGTCTTCGGGCGCTCCCCGACAACGAGCGGGTCACCCTCCCAATCGTGATACGGCGGCAGATCGCCCCGCACCGGCGCGCTCCCGGTCCC
Organism: Rhodococcus sp. TAF43; assembly: GCF_052113525.1. Taxonomy (NCBI): domain Bacteria; kingdom Bacillati; phylum Actinomycetota; class Actinomycetes; order Mycobacteriales; family Nocardiaceae; genus Rhodococcus; species Rhodococcus sp. TAF43. The sequence continues at coordinate 148,577 of NZ_JBFRDL010000007.1, read as the reverse complement.
CGAGCCCTGCTCGACGGCCATCACGCAGCCCTGACACAGCACCCGGCCCTCCGGCACCTCCAGGAACACCTCGTCCGGGTCCACGCCGTCCGGTAGGTCGCACGCCGCCACCCCGCACCCGTCGCACTCGTATCTCGTCGCCATGCCTTCTTCCTACCGTGCCGGCCGACGTCACACGCCCACCCGGCACGTTTCCCCATCCTCGTGCCGCGAGAAACACGTGTTGACCAGCATTGATAACACGCCCCTCGCGTGTCCGAGGCCCGCGAGATCCGGAGGGTGGAGAGCCCGTGTCCGATCATCGTCGCGACTACAACCACAGGAGGACACCATGTTCGTTTCGACCACCATCCTCATCGCATCGCATCGCATCGCCGGCCTATCGAACTTCACCAGCGAGTCGGCAGTGAAAGACTGGTTCCGCACCCGTGCGAGGAGCGAGACGATCCTGATCACGTTCTGTGCCATTGCGATCGCGGCGACGATCTCGATGGGCCTTCTCGCGGGCGGGCTAGTGGTTCTCGTCTATGCCGTCGTGGGAGTGCTCTGGCCGACCACCGTACGGTCGATCTGGCGCCGGCTCGGCGGGCACCGGTTCATCGTGCAGTAGGGCCGCGGCGGCAGGTCCCATCACTCCCCAGGGACCTGGGCAATCCCGCCAGAAACCAGAACACGTGCAGTTCAGAGCCCAGTTTGCGCGGGTTGCAGGCTCGGTGATCGTGGGTAGGTTCGGTAGTGGCCGCCAGTTGGGATCGACCATCTGAGGTGATCGGGCGGCAAGCTCGGGGCAACGCCAAACGCTACGGCGCGGTGGGGTCGTGAGCGATCTGGCCGTTGGCGGGTCGGTCGTCTTTGCTAGCTTCGGCCGCATGGGGAGTAAGGCGCGGGGGCTCGCGCAGCAGAAGGCCGCACACGCAGAGCAGGGCAATCAGTGGTGGACATACGCCGTCGAGTGCGGGCGACAGGTCCGGGCCGGATCACCGCCACCGGCGTTGGCTGTTCACGGCCTCGTGATGGGCCGCGGAGAACAGGCCATTGTCGAAGGGACTGCCGAGTATTCGCGGTTCTGGGCCGGTGACGGCACCTACCGCCGGACCTCGTCGTTCGCGATCGGTAGCCCGGCTTTCGTCGTCGGCAGTATCGCGGGCAGCATGATCGCCAATAGYCGGGCCAAGCATGCCGCCCAACGCAACAGCACGCTCATGTGGCGGGAGCACCAGCAGAGTCGGTTCCTCATCACCAACCACCGCGTGTGGTGCCACACCGCGGCGAAGGGCTGGCTCAGCTTCTACTTCAACTCGGTCAGCGAGTTCCACCCCGACCTGCACGGTTGGTCACTGACTCTCGCCTTCGAGAACGCTGCACCGCTGAGGCTGGTCGGGCCTGCCGCGCCCGCTCTCGCGCTCTGGTGCGGCCACGGCATCCTCGGCGATCGCTGGGTCACCGACCCCCGTATGGCTCCACTGCTCGCCTGACTCGGCCTGACGCCGTTTCGCCCGTTCTGCTTCCGCATCGGTGAGCAAGGGGACGTGTCGTCTTCCCTGGTCAGACGGCCTCGGTGGTGCGGGCGATCTCGACGGCGAGCCGGCCGCTCACTACGCGGGCAACTGCGTCGCGCAGCGCGCCTAGTCATCAGCTGCCGGCGCCCTCCTGCAGCGTGTGTGCGACAAGCGCATTGGCGTGACCGTGGCCCAGCCCGTGTTCGGACTTGAGCCAGTTGACCAGTTCCATGTGCTTGGTCAGGTCGGAGCCGCGAATGAGGTCCTTCCACTCGCTGATCGGCTTCCCGTACTTCTTCTCGATCGACGGAAAGTAGGACGCGGGACCCTTCACCGGTTCGGTCATGGGCGGCACGCTACCGGTGAGCTACGACACGTGCACGGATCGAACTCGCCCACTCCTCCGGATCCCAGGTTTCCGGCCGAGCCCGCGTGAGCGGGTAGCACGCGAAACCGATGAGGACCGCGGTGAAGTGTCCTATGTCGGTGAACGTCAGTGTGCCGAGCAACGGCAGCCCGTAGACCAGCAGCACACCGACCACATAGAGATACCGCCACGGCGGCGCGATCCGGTAGGCGAGCACCGCCGTGACGCCGGCCAACGCATAGCTGACGCCCACATCGAGGGTGTTCACCGCCGACTCCGGCGCCTCGCCGTGCCGAATCGCCAGATAGAGGACGCCCTCGCTGAGATACGTCGCGCCGACATGAGCGACCACCGCGACCGTCACCCACCGCCACGTTCCCAGCCACCGTTCGACGGGAACGTGAAAGAGATTGAAGAGCACGAAATACCCGAACCATCCACCGCCGGCGAGCCAGAAGGCACTGGAGATGAGAACGTGGAACGGGTCCTCACGAAGATGATGCAGATTGGTCGAGCGGCTGCCGAGAACATGATGCAATGCCTCGGGCGAAAGCTGATGCATCACGATCGTGGTCACCAACAGAATCGCGAGCCATATGAACGTACCGGGCGCGCGGCGCACATACGCCCACGCCGCAGCCGGAATCTGCGACCACCGGAACCGCTGCACGGCATCCACGGGACCAGTATGGACCCGATCCGGCCCGGACATCGGCTCAGTCGACAATCACCTCGATTCCGTGGCGCTCCTGGTAGCGCCGCAGGTTGCCGCGGGCGAGCCCGGCGATCCAGGGCAGCACACGCAGCATCGGACCCGGGGCCAGCATGCCGGTCTTCACCATCCAGCCGTCCGATCGCGGCAGATTGGTCTCGACGCGCGGACGGTCGACCAATGCGAGCACGCGATCGGCGATGCGCTGCGGCGGCAGTGGTGTTCCCAGAAAGTTGAGTGCCGACCCGCCGGTCGCAGCCTCGTGACGCAGCATCGGGGTGTCGACCGAGCCGGGGTTGACAATGCTGACGCGGACACCGGTCTCACGCGTCCGCGCAGCCAGCGCCAGCAGGAACCCACGCAGCCCGAACTTCGACGCGCTGTAACCCGGGGTCTCCGCGAGCGACAGCATCCCGCCGATGGACACGATCGCCACGACGTGCCCGCGTGACGCCTGCAATGTCGGGTACAGCGCGCGGGTCAGCTGCACCGGTGCCAGCAGGTTGACGCCGAGCTCGCGGTCCACTTCCTCGGCGGTGATGTGCTCGAACGGCGTGGTGACGACGACGCCCGCCACGTGGACGAGCAGATCGCACTCCCCCGCCGCGGACTCCACCAGCGCCTGCACGTCCGACGAGACGGTCAGATCGCAGGGGTGTGGCGTGATCTGCCCGGCTACGCCGTCGGATACCGCCGTCAATCCTCGAGCGTCGACGTCCACCGCGACGACGTCGTATCCCCGAGCCGCCAGTCCGCGGCAGATCGCCGCCCCGATCGCACCGGCCGCCCCGGTGACCACGGCGCGGGTCATGCCGCGACCCGGACACGGTCGAACATGCCGGGCGTCAGATCGGTCCAGCCGAACTCGCCGCGCACGCGGGCCAGGTAGTCCCGGAAGGCGTGCGAATCGACGTACGCGCTGTGGCGGTCGGTGCCGATGAACGAGATTCCGCCGCTCAGGTCGGGCCGGTCCGTCGCCATCCTGCGATCGAACACGGCCGCACGCGACGGATTGTGCTCCTGGTCGTGCAGGTACTGGGCCAGGATGTTCGTCACCTGGTCGAACAGGGTGTATGCGCTCGAGTTGGTCTCCAGGTAGCCGGCGCCGAACAGATTCCGGTGCTTCGGATTGAACGCCGTGAGATAGAGCCGTGGTCGCCCCGCATGCCAGTCGAAGCACGATTCCCGGACGTACGGGATCGTCCAGTCGTAGCCGGTGGCGTACAGCACCAGGTCGACCTCCCGACTGGATCCGTCGGTGAACTCCACCCGGGGCCCGGCGAACCGCGCGACGTCGGGGACGATCGCGACGTCACCGTGCTGAAGGTGGTGCACCAGTTGGCTGTTGAGCAGCGGGTGCGATTCGAGGAGCTTGTGGTCGGGCCGCGGCAGTCCCAACCGGGTCAGATCACCCAGGATCAGGCGCAGCACCCCGGTGAGCAGCGGGCGCTCGAGTGCGATCGGCAGCCGCGGCCCCTTCTCGGCGAACACGTCGGTCGGGGTTCCGAAGATGTGTTTCGGGATCACGTGATACCCGCGGCGGACACTGACGAACGTCTCCGACGCGGACGCCGCCGCGTCACAGGCGATGTCGGCACCCGAGTTGCCCAGACCCACGATAAGTACCCGCTTGCCGCGGAACTCGTCGATCCCCCGGTAGGTCACCGCGTGCCGGATCTCGCCGTCGAAAGTGCCGGGGTGAGCCGGGATTCGAGGCTGCCAGGTCACACCGGTCGCGCACACGACGGCGCGGTAGCGGCGCCGTTCACCGGTCGACAGTCGGACCGCCCAGCCGTCGCCGTCCGGGGTGACGTCCTCGACGGCGGTGCCGAAGCCGATCGACTCGTACAGGCCGAACGCCCGCGCGAAACTGCGCGTGTAGTCGAGGATCGCCCGGTTCCCCGGGTAGTCCGGGAACGAGTCGGGCATCGGGAAGTCGTGAAACCCCGACATCGTGCGGGACGAGATGAAATGCGCCGACTCGTACATCGGTGTCCCGGGGTTGTCGAGATCCCAGATCCCGCCCACGTCGCTGTGCCGTTCGAACTGGTCGTACTCGATACCGAGCCGACGAAACGCCCTGGCCGCCGACAGTCCGGCCGGCCCCGCGCCGACGATGCACACCCGATCCATTCGAATGCCCCTTCCCTCGCCGCACATTCAACCCCGCCCCCTGCCCTCGTGGAGCTGAATCGAGTGGTAGCCGAGGCGAGTCCGGTGTGGAGTCTCGCGGCTGGGGCCGACGCGGGTGAATTCCGGAATCCCGGTTGTTCCGTCCGATACGTAGTTTCGCACCGTAGCGACGAGTGCCGAACGCCCGCTTCGTGGTTGACGAAAGGCACTCCTCCGCGGTCGGGTGCGGCCACGCGACGGATGCGGGGCTACTCGCCTTCGGCAGGAACGTACGTCCTCGCTCCCGACGAGCACGAACCGGAAGCGCTCACTCCCCCGCCGGATCGACCGAGGGAACAGCGGGCACTCCCCCTTCGTGACGAGCATCGAGCCCCGACGTCAGTTGTCCCGATCCAGATCGACGAGATGTGTTCCGGTGCATCGGCTCGAGTAGGTGTCGGGCGGGTGCATAAGCTGGCGGCATGATCGATCTGGCGTTCTTTCTTGCGGCGGCTGAGCGGGGGTTCCCGCTCGATGTGGACGATGCGGTGGCTTCCTTGATCCAGGCGGAGGTGCTCCTGCCGGTCGACTGGTCTGGTGAGGAGCGGACCGGACAGATATCGCAGTTCGTAGCGCGTCGAGTGGAGGCCTTCGGGGAGGGCCGCTCCGTTGTCGCTGCCGTCGAGTCCGCTGCCATGGAAGCGGCCGGCGCCGACCTCGAACGTGGCGCGCACGTGCCGGCGATCCTGCGCGCTGTGGACGATGCCCTGGCCCCCGCGGGGTTGGCGCTGGGCGAACTACGGTCCGGCGACGACACGTACCGTGTCGGCGTCATGCGTCGCACGACGGCGTCGAGTCAGGCATGGGGCCTGGACCGGCCTTCTACCGAGTTGCTCTACATCATCGACTGCCCGTGCGGTGGCATGAACGTGTGGCAGCTGTCCAGGACGGAACCGAAGCCTGATGAAGGCGAGTGCAACTCGTGCGGTCGGAACCTGTTCGACCCTGCCGGTACCCCGATCGTGCCCATGGCCATGGAACCCGTCTGACCTCAGGGAACGTAGCCAACTCGCGAATCGAGCAGGGACACCCCGGCCGCGCAACCACGGTCGGCGTGCCTGACGGCCGGCTAGACGATGCGCGGACGCTGTCCGTGCGGTTGCGTGAGYCATCGGACGGCGACCTCGAGGTCGGACGTCGACGCCACCCCCACCGGGATCGGTGTCCGGGACACCATCACGACCGGGATGTCGAGCCGGCGGGCGGCCTCGAGCTTCGCCGACGTGAGCGCTCCCCCACTGTTCTTCGTCACCACCACGTCGATCCGATGCCGGCGCATCAGCGAGACCTCGTCGTCGACGGAGAAGGGCCCCCGATCCAGCAGAAGCTCCGACCGCGCGGGCATCGAGACGTCGGGGGGATCGATCGCGCGGACGAGGAACCAGCCGGAACCGTCGGCGAATGCGTCGACGCCCTGCCGGCCGATCGTCAGGAAGACCCGCTCCCCCAGTGCGGGCACCGCCCCCGCGGCCGCGGCGAGGTCGGGAACGGTGTGCCAGCGATCCCCCGGACCCGGCTCCCATTCGCGTCGGCGGAGCACCAGCAGCGGCACGTCCACCCGCGCCGTCGCGTCGGCAGCGTTGGCGGTGATCCGCGCCGCGAACGGGTGGGTCGCGTCGACGACGGCATCGATGTCGTTGACCTGCAGCCACTCCGCGAGCCCGTCGACGCCACCGAATCCGCCGATCCGAACGTCCCCCACCGGCAGCACGGGGTCGCGGACCCGCCCGGCGAGCGACGACGTCACCGACACCGCCGGATCGGCATCCAGACGGGCCGCGAGGTCGCGTGCGTCCCGGGTGCCGCCGAGGACGAGGACCCTGCGCATCAGTGAGTGGTGCGTGACCGGGACGCCGAGTACAGGTAGCTGTCGGGGAAGCCCTCCGCCGCCAACACTCGGCCGACGATCACCACTGCCGTCTTCGTGATTCCCGCGGCGTGCACCTGATCGGCGAGGGTCGCGAGGGTGCCGCGCAGCACGATCTCGTCCGACCGGCTCGCGAACGCGACGACCGCCGCCGGGCAGTCGGACCCGTAGTTCTCGGACAGTTCCTCGACGATCTGCTCGATCCGGTGCGCGCCCAGGTGCACCACCATCGTGGCGCCGCTGCGCCCGAGCGAGCGCAGATCCTCGCCCGGCGGCATCGCCGTCGACAGCGTCGACACCCGGGTCAGCACGATCGACTGCGATACCCCGGGCACCGTGAGCTCCCGTCCCAGCGCGGCGGCCGCGGCCGTGAAGGCCGGCACCCCGGGCACGATGTCGTACGCGACGCCCGATGCCTCGAGGCGTCGAACCTGCTCGGCGACGGCCGAGTAGATCGACGGATCCCCCGAATGCAGGCGGGCCACATCGAGCCCGGCCGCGTCGGCGGCGATGAGCTGCTCGACGATCTCGTCCAGACTCATGCGCGCGGTGTCGATAACCTCGGCGTCGTCGGGGCACAGAGTGAGCAGTTCGGCGGGCACCAGGCTGCCCGCGTACAGGCACACCGGGCTCTGCGAGATCATGCGCGACGCGCGGAGCGTGATGAGGTCGGCAGCGCCCGGGCCTGCTCCGATGAAGTGGACTGTCATGTCGTTTCCCTTTCGGTGCTGTCCGGCTTCGTTGCCGACCATTGGGCCACCGGCAACTGCGGTCGCCACGCCGTGAAGCCGCCCAGCGGCTCACCTCGATAGACCTGGAATTTGCGGAGCTCTCCGCCGCGGCGCGAATGCCACTGCAGAATCAGCGACTCCGACTCGGCGGTGACGGCGTTGACCACCATCCGGCCACCCGGGCGCAATCGCGCCCAGCACGCGTCGAGCATTCCGTCCTGCGTGACGCCGCCGCCGACGAAGACGGCGTCGGGCGCGGCCGTCTCCTCGCCGAACGACGCCGGGGCCGCACCGCGGATCCGGAGCGCAGGAACGCCCAGGGCCACGGCGTTGTCGCCGATCTGTCCGACGCGCGAGTCCTCACGCTCGAACGCGACCGCGCGGCACCGGGGGTCGCTGCGCATCCACTCGATGCCGATCGTCCCCGAACCGCCGCCGACGTCCCACAGCAGTTCACCGGGCGCGGGAGCCAGCGCAGCGAGCGTGAGTGCCCGCACTTCGTGCTTCGTCATCTGACCGTCCCCGCGGTAGGCGGCGTCCGGTAGACCCGCGTTCCGTGTCAGGCGCATCGCACCCGCACCGCGGACCTCGAGCGCGATCACGTTGAGTGGATCGCCCGCCGGCCGGTTCCACTCGGAGGCGGTACCGTCCGCCACTGCTTCGGCGGGCCCGCCCAGCTGTTCCAGCACGGTCAGTCGGGAGTCACCGAAACCGCTCTCGCACAGCAGTTTCGCGACAGCCGCCGGGGTGTGTTGGTCGTTGCTGAGCACCAGCAGGCGCGCGCCGGTCTGCAGTTCCGGCGACAGCGTGCCCACCGGACGATTCACCAGGCTGACGGTGGGTGTCTCGTGCAGCGCCCACCCCAGTCGCGCACACGCCAACGACACCGACGACGGGTGCGCGATCACGCGGATCCGCTCGGGACCCAGCACCCGGCACAGCGTGACACCGATGCCGTGGAACATCGGATCCCCGCTGCCGAGCACACACACCCGGTGGTCGCGGTGCTCGTCGAACAGGCCGGGTAACGCCGGCAGCATCGGCGACGGCCACGACACACGCAGCGCGGCGGAGTACGGAACGAGGTCGAGTTGCCGGGGCGAGCCGATCAGCACGTCGGCACCGCCGATCGCCGCCTGTGCCCGCGGTGAGAGTCCTTCCCACCCGTCGGCCCCGATCCCGACCACCAGGACCGGCGAGGTCGATACGGCAACGGTCATCGGGGCATCCGGCGCCAGACGAACTGCGGCAGCAGTCGCATCCCGAAGAACACGGGACGCAGCAGCGCCGGCACCCACACCCGTTCGGTGCGCTTGCGCAGGCCGTGGACGACCGCGTCGGCCACCTGCTGCGGGGTGCTCGAGAACGGAGCAGGCTTCATGCCCTCCGTCATCCGCCCGATCACGAATCCGGGCCGCACAAGCAGCAGATGGACGCCGCTGCCGTGCAGCGCGTCCCCCAGGCCCGAGGCGAATCCGTCGAGGCCGGCCTTCGCCGAACCGTAGACGTAGTTGGCGCGGCGGACCCGCATGCCGGCGACCGACGAGAACACCACGATCTGTCCCGAGCCGTGGGCCCGCATCAGGTTCGCGAGATGCGCGAGCACACTGATCTGGGCGACGTAGTCGGTGTGGACGACGGCGAGCGCGTGCCCGGCGTCCTGCTCGGCGCGGGCCTGATCACCCAGGACACCGAACGCCAGCACGGCGACCCCGATGGGGCCGTGCTGTTCGGCGATCGCCGACAGGACACCGGAGTGATCCGCGACGCGATCGGCGTCGAACTCGATGGTGTGGACATCGGTGGCACCGGCACCGAGCAGGGTCCGGCGTTGCTGTTCCAGATCGTCACTGTGGCGCGCGGCCAGGACGACGGCCCGCCCGGGCGCCAGTCGCTGCGCGACCTCCAGCCCGATCTCGCTGCGACCGCCCAGCAGCACCACCGATCCGGGGGCGAAATCCGTGTCACTCATGACTCCAGTGTCCTGGATTCGCGGCGCTCGAGTACCGTCGGGGCATGGCCCGCTCCCCGTCGAATCCCACGCACCTCACCGCCGAGGCCGGCGAGTTCCTCACCGAACGGCATCTGGCGACGCTGACCACCCTGCGCAAGGACGGATCTCCGCACGTCGTGGCCGTGGGATTCACCTGGGACCCGGACAAGCGGATTGCCCGGATCATCACCAACGACTCGTCACAGAAGGCCCGTAACGCCGACCGCGGGGGCTATGCCGCGGTCAGTCAGGTCGACGGCGGGCGGTGGCTCACGCTCGAGGGCTCCGCGCGGGTGATGTCGGATCCCGCGTCCGTCGCCGAGGGCGTCGAGCGCTACACGGCCCGGTACCGGCAGCCGCGGGAGAACCCCACCCGAGTGGTCATCGAGATCCACGTCGAACGAGTGATGGGCTCGGCAATCCTCATCGACAGGTGAAATCGTCTGATTTGCAACAGTATTCGGCGTCCACGGGGTGTTCCGAGGCGAGGCACGGGGGTAACGTGTGAGGACGTCGATGGCGAGCCCCTGATGGTCGTCATTGTCACCAACGAACCCGAGTGGGGATGCCCATGACAACTCGACGGACGGTATCGACGAATGGACGTTCCGATCACCGATGGGCCTTCCGCGGGTCGATCCTCGCGGGTGTCGCCGTCGCCGGACTGTGCGCGCCTGCCGCGGCTCATGCACTGCCGCCACACCCGTTCGGCCCGCCGGCGCTGACGATCGGCTGCGCCAACCAGGGCAGTCTGATGTCGTTGACCGGTGCCACCGGGCAATCCGGGCCCGAGCAGACGCCGCCGATCGGGCCGGGTGAGATCCGGTTCGAATCGTTCCCGGCGGCACCCCCGATCCCGGCCGCCGGACAGGTCACCGTCGCCTGGATCAACCTGGACACCGGCGCGACGGGCATCGCGGCGCTCGAGGGCACCTACCCGTACCACTCGAAGACGGTCTACACCGGTACCGGCAATATCCGGGCCACCGTGTTCGGCACGATCGACCTGGGCAGTCTGCCGCTGTGTCAGTCCAACCCGACATTCGGCAACTTCATCGTCTGACGTCGGCTGCCCGGCACGTCCCTCAGCCGGGCAGAACGGTCAATCCGTGCGGGCGCCGGTTCATCGGCTCGCACCCGTCGGCGGTGACCACGACGATGTCCTCGATCCGGGCACCCCACCGGCCGCGGAAGTAGATGCCCGGCTCGATACTGAATGCCATTCCCGGCTCGAGCGTGATCTCGTTGCCGGCGACGATGTACGGCTCCTCGTGCACCGACAGCCCGATGCCGTGACCGGTGCGGTGGACGAACACCTCCGCCAGTCCGGCTTCCGCCAGGACGTCGCGGGCGGCGGCATCGACCGATTCGGCGGTCACACCGGGACGGACCGCATCGACGGCGGCGCGCTGTGCCGCCTCGAGGACGGCACACTGCCGCGCGACCTCGGCCTCCGGCTCGCCGAGGACGTACGTGCGGGTCGAATCGGAGTTGTATCCGGGTTCGACCGGTCCGCCGATGTCGATCACCACGACATCGCCGGCCTCGACGACACGATCCGACACCTCGTGGTGGGGATCGGCACCGTGCGGACCCGATCCGACGATCACGAACGCGGCCTCGGTGTGCCCCTCGGCGAGGATCGCATCGGTGATGTCGCGGGCCACCTCGGCTTCGGTCCGGCCCGGCCGCAACCACTCGCCCATCCGCGCGTGGACCCTGTCGATCGCCGCGCCGGCGCGACGCAGAGCCTCGATCTCGGCGTCGTCCTTGATCATTCGCAGCTCCCGCAGCACTCCGGTCGCCAGCACCGGCACGGTGCCGAACCGTCGGGCCAGCGGAACCAGGTGCAGCGCGGGCATCGCGTCGGTGACCGCCGTGCGCGGGGACTCCGGCAGCAGCGACGACACCAGCTCGTACGGATCGACGCCGTCGACCCAGTCGTGCACGGGAAGGCCGAGATCCCCCACCGCCGAATCCCCCAGCGACGCAAGCTCGAGCCGTGGCAGGACGACGGACGGCGGATTCCCGTCCGCGGGGACGACCAGGCAGGTCAATCGCTCGAACGAGTCGGCCCGGGAACCGACGAGGTAGCGCAGGTCGGGACCCGGCGTGACCAGGAGCCCGTCGAGTCCGGCACGCCCCGCGAACCGGGCGGCTCGCGTCAGTCGGTCGGCATAGACCGCGGTCGGGAACCGCGTCACCCCGGAGTTGTCGGGCCCGGTGCTGTGGGAACTCAGAGAACTCCGAGAACTATCTGTACTCATGAGATTCAGGCTAGTGCCGTTTGGCAGGATGGGGCGCATGAGTGGACCTTTGCTGCTGCTGGACGGTGCAAGTCTGTGGTTCCGGGCGTTCTACGCCCTCCCCGAATCGATGACTGCGCCCGACGGCCGTCCGGTCAATGCCGTGCGCGGGTTCACCGACATGGTCGCCGCCCTCGTCACCCGCACCCAGCCGTCACGACTGGCGGTGTGCCTGGATCTCGACTGGCGCCCCCAGTTCCGGGTCGACGCCGTGCCGTCGTACAAGGCGCACCGGGTGGCTCAGGAATCCGCCGGCGCCGACACCTCCGCGGGGTCTGCCGAGGAGGTGCCCGACACGCTGACGCCTCAGGTCGACATGATCATGGACGTGCTGGACGCCGCCGGTATCGCGACGGCCGGCGCTGCGGGGCTCGAAGCCGACGACGTGCTGGGAACCCTTGCAGCGCAAGAGAAGGAAGACTCCGTCGTGGTCGTGAGCGGCGACCGGGATCTACTCCAGGTGGTCACCGACGATCCGGTCGCCGTGCGCGTGCTGTACGTCGGCCGTGGGCTGGCGAAGGCCGAACTGTTCGGACCTGCCGAGGTGGCCGCGAAGTACGGGGTGCCCACGGAACGCGCCGGAGACGCCTACGCGGAGCTGGCCCTGCTGCGGGGCGACTCGTCGGACGGCCTGCCCGGGGTCAAGGGCGTCGGCGAGAAGACCGCGTCCACGCTCCTGCTACGACACGGTTCGCTCGAACAGCTACGTGCCGCGGCGCTGGACCCGACCACCGACGTCGCGAAGGGTGTTCGCGCCAAGCTCGCCGCGTCCGCCGACTACATCGACGCCGCGTTGCCGGTGGTGCGGGTGGTCACCGATGCCGACGTGCAGTTGTCGMGCCCCGACGTGTTGCCCAGCGCGCCGGTCCACCCCGAACGACTCGAACAGGTGGCCACGCAACTAGGCATCGAGCGCTCGGTCGCCCGCCTCGTGGCGGCGATGGCGACCGAGCGCTCGTGACGTCCCGCAGGCTCCGGACTAGCTCGGGCGGCTGACCGAGTACTTGCCGTCGTTGTCGGTGAAGGTCACGGTGACCTTCTTCGGGGCGCCGTCCACCGTCAACGAACACTGGAACGAATTACCCTCGGAGACTTCCTGACCGGACGGGCAGCTCACGTCGGAGACCGAACGCGCACCGTACGACTCGGTGACGATCTGCTCGACGCCCTTCTGCGCGGCGGCCTGATCGAGTGTCTTGCCGCCGAAGACTCCCGAGAGCGCCAGGCCGACGACCGCGATCACCGCGATCACGGCCAGTCCGATTCCCGCCCACATCACCGGCTTCCCCTTACCACCGGTGGTTGCCGGCTGTACGGGTTGCATGGGCTGCGCCGCCCACTGGTTCGGGGGCTGGGTGCCGAACTGCGCCTGCGGGTATCCCGGCTGCGCGCCCCACTGCTGGCCGGGGTACTGCTGCGCCTGGCTCGGCTGCCCCGCATTGGACTGTCCGGCGTACTGGCCGGAACCGCCCATCTGGGGGTTCCACTGCGGCTGTGCGGACGACGGCTGACCCCACGCCTGACCGCCGCCACCCCACTGCTGGTTCGCGTCGGGAGCACCGGGATACGGCTGACCCCAGGCCTGATTCTGGGGCTGGCCATGCTGTCCCGGATAGCCCTGCCCGGGAGGGGGGTAGGCGCCGCCGCCGTACACATCGGCGGGGTACGGGTTCGGGAGCGGTTGCTGGATGTGTTCGGGAGCGGTCGGTGCCGCGTGTCCTTCGCCGTGCCCCGGCTGCGAGGCCCACTGCTCGTTGGGCTCGTTCGGTCCCTGCGGGCTGCTCATGTCGTCTCTCCTCGTCTCCGGTACTGCAGCCTACGATGCAACGAAATGCGTGAGCAGAGCCCGAACTTCGTGGATGTTCACGCGTTTCGAAGAATGTCTCTGGATCGGCAGCGGGTTACCCGAGACCCGGATCTTCAACAAAGCGGTACTCCTCCCCCGGTGCCGATTCATCGACACCCTACGCAGCATTCATCCGGACACGGAACATTGCCCCACGCTTTTCCGTGTCAGCTGGCCGGATGTCGGTCGTCGTCCTGTGCGGCCGGGTCCGCGGCCGCTACTCGGTCAGATGCGCGGGTGCGTGCGTAACGCCCTCGATGTCGCTGACGGTCGCGTCGATCAACTGATGTGCGAGATCGGTGAGCGCGCGCGCCGTCGCGAGTTCGTCACCGATCTCGGGCACGTTGCGATCCGTCGGATTCCTTCGCGCCGCCCCGACGCCGACCAGCGTCGTGTCACCGGTGTGCAGTCTCGCGGTAGAACGAGTCTGACGGTCGTGTTCGTCTATCACGATCTCCATCGACCACTGCTTCGCGTCCATGGTCGCGCTCCTCTCGGTACCGCCCCGACGGGTGGCCGGGGGTACACGATCCAGTCAACGTCCATCGGCCACGATCCGGTAGGGGCGTTCGGATCCACCCGTCTTCGGAACTGCGACCTGCCGCGGCGGCGGACTACGTGGCGGCCACCGCGACGACCCCACGACGGATCGCCCCGACCGCCCGCGCGGCGGCCTTCGCCACCGCCGGATCGGACGCCGTCGAGTGCACCTGGTCGAGCAGGTCGATCACCTGCCGGCACCAACGCACGAAGTCGCCCGCCGACAGTTCCTTACCGCCCGAACCCGCCGAGATCAGCGCGTCCACCAGCGACTCGTCGCTGGCCCACTGGTAGATGGCGGTCACGAAGCCGAGGTCTGGCTCCCGGGTGAGCGGGAGCTTGTGCCGGACCTCGTCGGCCCGCAACTCGCCCCACACCCGCACCGTCTCCGCGAGCGCCTGTCGTAGCGGCACCGTCGGGCCCCGGTCGGGCGCGTCGGCATCCTGCCGGGACTCGTACACGACAGCCGACACCACCGCGGCCAGCTCGGCGGGGGTGAGCCCGCTCCAGACCCCGCGCCGCAGACACTCCGCGACGAGGAGATCGCTTTCGCAGTAGATCCGACCCAGGCGCTGCCCGGCCTCGGTGGCCTTCGGGTGCTTGCCCTCGGAGATGTAGCCACGCTCGGTGAGCAGGGCCACGATCCGGTCGAAGGTCCGCGCCAGCGAGTTCGTGGTCGCGGCCACCTTCTGCCGCATGGAGTCGGTCTCGCGGGCCAGACGGTTGTAGCGCTCGCCGATCCGGCTCAGCTGTTCGCGGTCCGGGCGAGAATGGCACGGGTGCTCACGAAGCGCCTTCCGGAGCGCCACGATCTCGCTGTCCTCGCGACCACTCTTCGCCCGTTTCGGTTTCCGCGGCGCGACGATGCCCGTACTCCGCAACGCCGACGCCAGATCGCGACGCACGCGGGCCGTGCGGTGATCGACGTGCCGCGGCAATCGCATCCGGCCGAGCGCACGTGCCGGCACCGGGAAGTCCGCGGCACTGACCCGGCCCGCCCACTTCTCCTCCGTCAGCACCAAGGGCCGGGGATCGGTGTGATTCTGATCCGGCTCGAGCACGACCGCGAGCCCGGAGCGTTTGCCCACCGGGATCGCGACGACATCGCCCCGCCGGAGCCCGACGAGCGACTCGACCGACGTGCCCCGCCGGTCCGCCCGACCCTGACGTTCGATCGCGCGCTCACGGCGGCGCAGCTGCTCCCGGATCTGCACGTACTCGAAATACTCGCCGTCCGCGCCGCCGAGCTTGTCCCGCAGTTCTGTCAGCGCGGCCTCGTTGCGTTCGATCCCGCGGGTGAGCCCGACGACAGAACGGTCGGCCTGGAACTGCGCGAACGACCGCTCGAGCAGCGCACGCGACTCCGCCGCACCCATCCGATCGATCAGGTTGATCGACATGTTGTAGGCGGGGCGGAACGAGCTGCGCAGCGGAAAGGTCCGCGTAGACGCCAGTCCGGCGACGTCGGTGGGCTCGACGCCGGGCTGCCACAGCACCACGGCATGGCCCTCGACGTCGATGCCGCGACGTCCCGCACGCCCGGTGAGCTGCGTGTACTCCCCCGGTGTCAGCTCCGCGTGCGTGTCGCCGTTGTATTTGACGAGGCGCTCGAGCACGACCGAACGCGCCGGCATGTTGATTCCCAGTGCGAGGGTCTCGGTCGCGAACACCGCGCGCACCAGCCCGTTGACGAACAATTCCTCCACGGTCTCCCGGAAGGCGGGCAGCATTCCGGCGTGGTGGGCGGCGAAGCCACGTTCGAGCGCCTCGCGCCACCCCCAGTAGCCGAGCACCTCGAGGTCGGCGCGCGGCAGGTCCCGGGTGTGCTTGTCGATGATCTCGCGGATCTGCGCGGTCTGCTCCGGCGTCGTCAGACGCAGGCGGGACCGCACGCACTGCGCGAGCGCCGCCTCGCAACCGGCGCGGCTGAAGATGAAGGTGATCGCCGGCAGCAAACCCTCTTCGTCAAGCCGCGCGATCACCTCCGGACGCGGCAGCGGCCGGTAGTCGCTCGACCGCCCACGACCACGCCCGCGCGGCTCCCAGTCGTTCATCCGGTCGAGCGCAAGGCGTTGCTTGACGTGGCGCGCCAGGTCCTGGTCGACCACCACGTCGTGCCCGCCGTTCGGCGTCGCCTTCGCATCGAACAGATCGAACAACCGACGTCCGACCATGATGTGCTGCCACAGCGGGATCGGGCGGGTCTCGTCGACCACGATCGTCGTGTCGCCCCGAACGGTCTCCATCCAGGCGCCGAATTCCTCGGCGTTGCTGACCGTCGCCGACAGGCTGACGAGGCGCACGTCCTCGGGCAGGTGCAGGATCACCTCTTCCCAGACTGCCCCGCGGAAGCGATCGGCCAGGAAGTGCACCTCGTCCATCACGACATGCGAGAGACCACGCAGCGCCGGCGAGTCGGCGTAGAGCATGTTGCGCAGTACCTCGGTCGTCATGACGACGACGGGAGCGTCCGAGTTGATGCTGGTGTCCCCGGTCAGCAGCCCGACGGCGTCCTTGCCGTGGCGTTCGGAGAGTTCAGCGAACTTCTGATTGCTGAGCGCCTTGATCGGCGTCGTGTAGAAGCACTTGCGCCCGGCCTCGAGCGCGAGGTGCACCGCGAACTCACCGACTACGGTCTTGCCCGCGCCAGTAGGCGCGCACACCAGCACGCCGTGCCCGGCCTCGAGCGCCGCGCAGGCCTGCACCTGGAACGGATCGAGGGGAAAGCTCAGTTGTTCCGTGAACGAGTCGAGTTGGGTCCGAGCCCTCACAGCGTGTCCGTGTAGTCCTGCGAAGCGGGCCTCGGGGCAGCCGACGCGGGCTCCACCGGTGTGACACCGTCCACGGCCGTCGGCGCACTGATCGTCGACGCCTCCTCGTCGTCCAGAGCACCCCAGGCCTCGGACTCAGCCCGCGCCTTGCGCTTGTCGTTGAGTCGCGCGACCTGCACGGCCACCTCGAACAGAACCGTCAACGCGCCGGCCAAAACCAACATCGAGAACGGATCCTGGCCGGGAGTGGCGACCGCCGCGAACACGAACAACCCCATGATCAGCCCGCGACGCCACGCCTTCAGCTTCGAGTACGGAAGCACGCCGACGACGTTGAGCGCGACGATGAGGAGCGGAATCTCGAAGCTGACACCGAAGATGATCAGCAGGTTGATCACGAAGCCGAAATACTGGGCGCCGCTCAGAGCGGTGATCTGGACGTTGTCGCCGATCGTCAACAGGAAGTGCAGGGCCTTCGCGACGACGACGTATGCAAGGACCGCACCGGCGACGAACAGGGCGGTCGCCGCGACGACGAAACTGATCGCGTACTTCCGCTCCTTCGAGTACATACCCGGAGTCACGAAACCCCAGATCTGGTAGAGCCAGATCGGGCAGGCCAGCACGATGCCGGCGGTGAAGGCAACCTTGAACCGGAGCATGAACTGCTCGAACGGACCCGTCGCGAGCAGACGACACGAACCGTCGTTGCTCAGGTCCGCTCGAGCGGAGGTAGGAAGCTCACAGTACGGCCCGCGCAGCAGATCGCCGAGGCTCTCCAGCCCCAGGATCTGATGGGAATACCAGAAGAAGCCGATGATCGTGGTCAGCACGATGGCCGCGACGGAGATCAGCAGTCGCGTCCGCAGCTCGTACAGGTGATCGACCAGCGACATCGTGCCATCTGGATTTGTCCTGCGTCGGCTGCGACGCGGGTCGAACGGAATTCGCACAGTGGGCCCTAGCCTTGGTCAGCGACGAACCGGGGCGAACGCACTCACCCCGGACGCGTGTGGATCGTGAACTAGGCCGACTTCGGCTCGGTGTGCGCCTGTGGGGTCTCGACCACCGTGGCATCCATCGTCGGCGACGGAAGCTGTGCTGCGGGAGTCGCGGTCGGCGCGGCACTCGAAGCGGTGTTGCCGTCGTTCTGCATCTCCTTGACCTCGCTCTTGAAGATGCGCAACGACCGACCGAGGCCGCGGGCCGCGTCGGGAAGCTTCTTCGAACCGAACAGGATGATGACGACAAGCGCCACAATGGCCCAGTGCCAGGGGCTCATGGCTCCCATTTTTACCTCCAGGTTTCAGATGCCAACGATGCTACCGGACGTGTCTGCGTCGGTCTTGGTGCAAATGTCCTGTTCACCGTGACGTAACAACCAACCGGAGCGGTCTGCGCACATCCCGGCGTACCAGTTCACGCAACCGCCATCAAAAGTTACTCCTTCGGCCCCCTGCGCGTGCCGGATCCACCCGATCCGGCCGGCCTCACGTGTCGCGCTTCACGCCTCCATCGCGTCGTACATCCCCAGTGCCGACCACGCCCGCTCGCGGACCGCCTCGACCAGCTGCGGCGGCTCCAGGACCTTCGCTCCGGAACCGAAGCCGAGAACGAGTCGCGCCATCCATTCCTGGGACCCGTACCGCATCGTCGCCTCGACCGAACCGTCCGGGAGCGTCCGCACCGGAACCATCGGATAGTTGTCCAGAATCCATCCCTGATCGGCAGAGACCTGCAGCACGGCCAGCGGCAGATCGGCGTCGTCGCTGAACAACTCGAGGTGCTCGTCGGTACCGAGTGCCTGCTCGGGTGCCGCCGAMGGCTCGTCCAGTTCCTCGGCCGCATCGATCCGGTCGAATCGGAACAGCCGCACCCCCTCGGCCTGCCGGCACCACGCCTGCAGGTAGGTGTGGTCGTCGACGAGCAGCGATCGGATCGGGTCGACGACACGCTCGGACACCGCGTCGCGCGACGCCGAGTAGTACGTCAGGTGCAGGGCGTGATCGTTCTGCAGCGCGGTGCGGACGACCGCCGCCACCGGGTTCTCCGTCGCACCGTCGCCCTCCGGACCGTCGTCGGTCAGCGACCGTCCCCGCGCGGCGCTCCCGGCGGCGGACTCGATCTTCGCGATCGCGCCCTGCGCGGCCGACGGATCGACCATTCCGGGCAGTTCTGCGAGGGACCGCAGAGCCACCAGCAGGACCGTCGCCTCGGTGGACGTCAGCCGCAGTGGCCGATCGATACCGGCCGAGAAGATGACCGAGACCGTGTCCTCGTCGAACGACAGGTCGATCAGATCGCCGGGCCCGTAACCGGGCAGTCCGCAGACCCACAGCTGATCCAGGTCTTTCATCAGGTTCGGCACCGTGACGCCCAGCTCGCGGGCCGCCTGCTCCTTGCTGATGCCCGGATGTGCCATGAAGTACGGCACAAGGTTGAGCAGGCGCGTCAGGCGCGACAATCTCGTGCTCATCGGTCCGCCTCCATGCTCTCGGCTGCGACCCCGGCCGCGAACCGCAACTTCTCCTTCACGTTCGAGCGCAACGACTCCGGCCCCAGCACCAGGGCGTCGACGCCGTGGCCGGCGATCAGTCGAGCCGTCCAGTCCCACGACCGGACCGGAATCTCGAGGACCGTACCGGGCCGTGATCCGAGTTCCCGCGGACCCTGCGCCGTTCCGAGTCGCCGGAGTTCGTGCGCGCGCCCCGCGGCCACCCACACCGTCGCGGTTCCCGTCACCGATCCCGCACCGGTGACCGCGTCGACAATCGCCCGCAGGTCCACGTCGGCCGGCTTGCGGACGACGTTCGACGGCCCCACCGCCCGGACCGGATCACCGATACGCGACAACCGGAACGTCCGGGTCGCATCGCGATCGACGTCGTGACCGACGAGATACCACCGCCCGCGCAGCGTCACCACGCCCCACGGTTCCACCGTCCGCGTGACGAACGGCTCCGTCGGGGCGCCACGATGCTGGAACTCGACCACGCGGCCGGCATCGACGGCCTCGAGTAGTAGCCGCATCGCGGTCTCGGATCCGCGGGTCCGGGCCGGGATCGCCGACACCGGGACGGCGTCGAGATCGGCCTCGACCTGAACGCCCGCCGCGCGCAGCTTCATGAGCGCGCTCTGGGACGCGGACATCAGCTCCGGAGAACCCCACAACCGCACCGCGACCGCGACGGCCGCGGCCTCGGCGGTGTCCAGGTCGACGTCCGGCAGCTCGTAGGCCGTCCGGTCGATCCGGTAGCCCTCGACCGTCGAGAACCGGCCGGCCTGTCCCGTCTCGAGCGGGATGCCCAGATCGCGGAGTTCGTTCTTGTCCCGCTCGAACATCCGGCTGAAGGCCTCGTTGCTCGCAGACTCGTCATAGCCCGCCACGCTCTCCCGGATCTTCTCCGCGGTGAGGAACTGTCGGGTGGAGAGCAGGCAGATGACGAGATTCATCAACCGCTCGACTTTCGCTTTCGCCACGTCGCCGAGCCTAACGGCTCCCGACCAGACCGACCGGTAGCAAAACGGTCGGATCGGGCAGTCGCCGTGGGTGACCGATCACACAGGCGTCACATGGACGCGATCAGCCGCTCCACGCGCTCGTCGACCGAACGGAACGGGTCCTTGCACAGCACCGTCCGCTGCGCCTGATCGTTGAGCTTGAGGTGCACCCAGTCCACCGTGAAGTCGCGGCCCGCATCCTGCGCGGCGGCGATGAACTCACCCCGCAGCTTCGCGCGGGTGGTCTGCGGCGGCGTCTCCACCGCGGCCTCGATGGTCTCGTCCTCGGTGACCCGCTTCGCCAGCCCCTTGCGCTGCAACAGGTCGAACACACCCCGACCGCGCTTGATGTCGTGATACGCCAGGTCGAGTTGGGCGATCTTGGGATCGGCCAGCTCCATGCCGTACTTGTCCTGGTAGCGCTGGAACAGCTTGCGCTTGATCACCCAGTCGATCTCGGTGTCGACCTTCGCGAAATCCTGGTTCTCGACGGCGTCGAGCGCCCGACCCCACAGGTCGACCACCTGGTCCACCTGCGGATCCCGCTCGCGGGTCTGCAGATGCTCGACGGCCCGCGAGTAGTACTCGCGCTGGATGTCGAGCGCACTGGCCTGGCGCCCACCCGCCAGCCGGACCGGACGGCGACCCGTCAGGTCGTGGCTGACCTCACGGATCGCGCGGATCGGGTTGTCGAGAGCGAAGTCACGGAACGGAACGCCCGCCTCGATCATCTCGAGCACCAACGCCGCGGTCCCGACCTTGAGCATGGTCGTGGTCTCGGACATGTTGGAATCGCCGACGATCACGTGCAGACGCCGGTACTTCTCGGCATCGGCGTGGGGCTCGTCGCGCGTGTTGATGATCGGCCGCGACCGGGTCGTCGCGGACGAGACGCCCTCCCAGATGTGCTCCGCCCGCTGCGACAGGCAGAACGTCGCCGCCTTGGGCGTCTGCAGGATCTTGCCCGCACCGCAGATCAACTGACGGGTCACCAGGAACGGGAGCAGGACGTCGGAGATGCGGGAGAACTCCCCCGCGCGGACCACGAGGAAATTCTCGTGGCAACCGTACGAGTTCCCCGCCGAATCGGTGTTGTTCTTGAACAGGTAGATGTCCCCGCCGATGCCCTCTTCGGCGAGCCGCTGCTCGGCGTCGACGAGCAGATCCTCGAGCACGCGCTCACCGGCGCGGTCGTGGTTGACGAGTTGCAGCAGGCTGTCGCACTCGGCGGTCGCGTACTCCGGATGCGACCCGACGTCGAGGTACAGCCGTGCGCCGTTCCGCAGGAACACGTTGGAACTACGGCCCCACGAAACCACTCGCCGGAAGAGGTAACGAGCAACCTCGTCCGGACTCAGCCTTCTATGACCGTGAAAGGTGCAGGTGACACCGAACTCGGTCTCAATTCCCATGATTCGTCGCTGCACACTTCGACAGTACAACGCGGAGCGGATTTGCCACGGCGTTCGCGACGAGGCTCGCGACCCTAGGGTGGGAACGTGGCCGAAGTGAGATGTTTCCCCGAACGTACCGACCGTGTCCTCATGCGCCTGAGCACCGAACTGCCACCGTCGAGACTCGATGGTGGCCTGCGCGCTCTGAGCACCGCAGCCAACCACAGCGTCCTGTGGATCGGCGTCGCCGCCGGGATGGGGCTGGCCGGCGGACGCGCGCGCCGGGCAGCCGTGCGCGGGCTGCTGTCCGTGGCCGGCGCGAGTGCGTTGTCCAATGCCGTGCTCAAACCGATCTTCCCCCGGCGCCGCCCGCCCGAGGGAACGCTCGGGTTCGCGACCCGCCGCGGGCTCCCGGCACCGCGATCGTCGTCGTTCCCGTCGGGGCACTCGGCCTCGGCGGCCGCGTTCGCCACGGGCGTGGCCCTCGAGTTCCCCCTCGCCGGCGTGGCGCTCGCGCCGGTAGCGGCGGCCGTCGCGTACTCCCGGGTCCACACGGGTGTGCACTGGCCGTCCGATGTCGCGGTGGGCCTCGGTGTGGGCGGGGCGGTCGCGCTCGCGACCCGCCGCTGGTGGGCGGTGCGCGACGAGGAGCCGGCGACCCTCGGCCCCGACCGCAGCACCCAGGCACTGCCCGACGGCGAGGGCATGGTGGTGTTCGCCAATCCGGGTTCCGGAACCGAGGACGACGGCGTCCGCGCCGAACTCGAGTCCCTGCTGCCGAGGGCGGTCGTGGTCGAATTCGATGCCGATCGCGACTTCGATCAGCAACTCGACGAGGTGATCTCGACCCGCTCCCCCAAAGCTCTCGGGGTGTACGGCGGCGACGGGACGGTCGTGACCGTGGCCTCCGCCGCCGTCCGACACGACCTGCCGCTGGCGGTGTTCCCCGGGGGAACCCTCAATCACTTCGCCCGAGACGCCGGCGTCGGCGACGTCGCGTCCACCGCGGACGCGATCGCGAAGGGCAGCGCCGAGGTGGTGGACCTGGGCCGTGTACGGGTGGACGGCCGCCAGGAATCGACCTTCGTCAACACCGCAAGCCTCGGCGGGTACCCGGACTCGGTGCGACTCCGGGAGCGTTGGCAGCCTCGGCTCGGCAAGTGGCCGGCCGCCGCGTTCGCGATGGTGCGGGTCCTGGCATCGGCGGAACCGCTGACCGTGACCATCGACGGCGCCGAGCATGCGGTGTGGATGTTGTTCGTCGGCAACGGCCGGTACGCCCCCGCCGATCAGGTACCGATGTCACGCCCGGACATTCACCGCGGCACGCTCGACGTGCGGTACCTGCTGGCCGACCGCCGATTCTCGCGGCTGAGACTCGTCGCGGCAGCGCTGACGGGCACCCTGGGTGCGTCCACCACCTACGTGCAGAAGAACACCGACGCGGTGACCATCGAGATAGACGGTGATCCGGTCGCCCTGGCGACCGACGGCGAGGTGGTCGCCGACGGGCGCCTGTTCCAGTTCCGGAGCGAACCGCACCGCGTGGTGCTCTACCGCAAGCTGTAGCGGTCTAGGCGGTGTCCCCGGTCCCGGGGGCATCGCCTTCCGCGTCCGGCTTCTTCTCGCTCGTCTCGGCGGCCGGGCCGCCGTTGTCGCCCTGCGGGGCGGGCGGCACCGGCAGCAGCGATTCGAGCACGCTGCCGGAGATTCGCCGGAAGGTGCGCCGCGGACGGGACTGGTCGAGCACCGCGACCTCGAGGCTCGACACCCCGAGCGTGCGGCGATCGGAATCCCCGTTGCCCGACGACGTTCCGTCCTGCAGTGCCTTGACCGCGACCGCAACGGCCTCGGCGAGGTCCATTCCCGTGCGGTACGACTCGCGCAGCGCGGTGACGATCGGCTCGGTGGTGCCGCCCATGACGACGAACTGCTGCTCGTCGACGATCGATCCGTCGTAGGTGATCCGGTACAGCTGCGCCTGCGGCGGGGCCTCCTGCGGGCCGACCTCGGCCACGCAGATCTCCACCTCGTACGGCTTGGGCTGCTCGGTGAAAATCGTGCCGAGCGTCTGCGCGTATCCATTGGCGAGCGAACGCCCGGTCACGTCACGCCGGTCGTAGGAGTACCCGCGCATGTCGGCATGCACGATGCCGGCACGCCGCAGATTCTCGAACTCGTTGTACTTGCCGACCGCCGCGAAACCGAGCCGGTCGTACAGCTCACTCACCTTGTGCAGCGCGGTGGACGGATTCTCCGCCACGAACAGGACGCCGTCCGCGAACGTGAGCACGATGACGCTGCGGCCGCGCGCAATTCCCTTGCGCGCCAGCTCCGAGCGATCGCGCATGATCTGCTCGGCGGAGGCGTAGTACGGCAACGTCATCGCGGGGTGCGTCCTTCCTCGGTGCGGTCTGCCACGACGGCGCGAGCCAGTTCGGCGGTGCGCTCGACCGGCACGTTCACTGCGCCGTCGGCAGTGATCGAGACCGCCGTCGGGTAGATCGCCCGGACCAGGTCCGGTCCGCCGGTGGCCGAGTCGTCGTCGGCCGCGTCGTACAGAGCCTCGATGGCCATCCGGAGCGCCGAGTCCTCGTCGGCGCCTTCCCGGTAGAGCTTCTTGAGCGACGACTTCGCGAACAGGGATCCGGATCCGACCGCGTGGTACCCGGCGCGTTCCTCGTACCGCCCGCCCACGACGTCGTACGAGACGATGCGCCCGGCGCGTTCGGTGTCGGAGGCGTCCAGATCGAAGCCCACCAGCAGCGGGACGACCGCCAGGCCTTGCATCGCGGCGCCCAGGTTGCCACGGACCATCGACGACAGGCGGTTGGCCTTGCCGTCGAAGGTCAGCTGGACCCCCTCGATCTTCTCGTAGTGCTCGAGCTCGACGGCGAACAGCCGTACCAGTTCGATCGCGACGCCCGCAGTGCCGGCGATCCCGGCCGCGGAGTAGTCGTCGGTGACGAACACCTTCTCGACGTCGCGGCTCGCGATGAGGTTGCCCATCGTGGCTCGCCGGTCGCCGGCGATCACGACGCCGCCGGCGAACGTCAGCGCGACGATCGTGGTCCCGTGCGGTGCGATGTCCGCACTCTCGCCGTCAGAACCGATGCGGCTCATGTTCGTTCGATTTCCGGGGAGCAGCTCCGGTGCGTGGATGCGCAGGTGCTCGGTGAACGAGGACAGGTTCGAACCGTAGGCGAACCCGGTGTTCATCCCGAGGCCGCCGACAGTCGACGGCACCCCTGCACGATCCGCCCTCACTGGCCGCCCTTCTGGACATAGGCACGCACGAAGTCCTCCGCGTTCTCCTCGAGCACGTCGTCGATCTCGTCGAGCAGATCGTCGGTGTCCTCCGCGAGCTTCTCGCGACGTTCCTGCCCGGCCGCGCCCTCACCGATCGGGGCATCGTCGTCGTCTCCGCCACCAGTGCGCTTGGTCTGCTCCTGGGCCATGGCCACCGACCTCCTCGTTACCGCGGACTCGTCGGAGCACACCTCCGACGGACGTCCTACTCGGACCCTAACCCTACCGATCACCAGTGGCTTCGGGGCTGCAAGCGCGCGGCGCGGCTCGCCGGTGTGATCAGTTCGTAAGCTGATCGACCAGCTCAGCGGCCGAATCCACCGAGTCGAGGAGTTCGCCGACATGCGCGCGGCTGCCCCGCAGCGGCTCCAGGGTCGGAATCCGGACCAACGACTCACCGCCGAGGTCGAAGATCACCGAATCCCAGCTCGCTGCCGCTATATCCGCACCGAACCTGCGCAGGCATTCGCCGCGGAAGAAGGCGCGTGTGTCGGTCGGCGGGTTGTGGACCGCGTCCAGCACCTGCTGCTCGCTGACGAGCCGTTCCATCGAGCCGCGCGCCACCAGCCGGTTGTAGAGCCCCTTTTCCAGCCGGACGTCGGAGTACTGCAGATCGATCATGTGCAGTCGCGGCGCCGACCACGACAGCCCCTCGCGGTTCCGGAATCCCTCGAGGAGGCGGAGTTTCGCGGGCCAGTCGAGCAGGTGTGCACATTCCATCGGGTCACGTTCGAGCAGATCGAGCACCATGGCCCACTTGTCGATGATGTCCGCGACCCGGGGATCGTCGTTGCCCTCGCTGTCCACGAACTTCGCGACGCGATCGAGGTAGATCCGCTGCAGTGCAAGCCCGGTGAGTTCACGACCGTCCGCGAGGGCGACGGTCGCACGCAGGGTCGGGTCGTGGCTGATGTGGTGGACGGCGGTGACCGGGCGCGCGAGCTGCAGATCGGACAGGTCGACGCCGGCCTCGATGAGATCGAGCACAAGCGCGGTGGTACCGACCTTCAGGTACGTCGACATCTCCGCAAGGTTGGCGTCGCCGATGATCACGTGCAGTCGGCGGTATTTGTCGGCGTCGGCGTGCGGCTCGTCGCGCGTGTTGATGATTCCCCGCTTGAGAGTCGTCTCGAGTCCCACTTCGACCTCGATGTAGTCGGCACGCTGAGACAGCTGGAACCCGGCCTCGTCGCCGGACTGCCCGATGCCGACGCGTCCGGAACCGCAGATCACCTGGCGGGAAGCGAAGAACGGGGACAGCCCGGTGATCACGGCGGAGAAGGGCGTCTCGCGGGACATCAGGTAGTTCTCGTGGGTGCCGTACGACGCGCCCTTGCCGTCGACGTTGTTCTTGTACAGCTGCAGGCGCGGGGTCCCCGGAACACTGGACGCGTGCCGTGCGGCCGCCTCCATCACCCGCTCCCCGGCCTTGTCCCAGATCACCGCGTCGATCGGGTCGGTCACCTCGGGCGCCGAGTACTCCGGGTGCGCGTGGTCGACGTACAGCCGCGCCCCGTTGGTGAGGATCATGTTCGCGGCGCCGACCTCGTCCGCGTCGATCACGGGCGCGGGACCGCTGAGCCGGCCCAGGTCGAATCCGCGGGCATCGCGCAGCGGCGACTCCACTTCGTAGTCCCACCGGGTGCGCTTCGCACGGGGCACCCCCGCGGCCGCCGCATAGGCGAGCACCGCCTGGGTGGAGGTCAGAATCGGGTTCGCCGAAGGCTCGGTGGGCGAAGAGATGCCGTACTCGACCTCGATACCGATGATCCGCTGCATGGCACGAGCCTAGAGCGTTCCGCGCCCCCGCACCCCGAGGACCACGTCGCTCACCGTTCCGTGACCCGGCCTTGGAGGTACGAATCGGCACCGATCCTCCGCAGCACCAGAGCGACCGGAGCCGGTGCCCACCGTGCCCCGCGGTCCACCTCGAGACGCGGCTCGTCGAGATGAACGACGCGGCCGCGCACCGTGATGTCGCACTCCCCCGCCGCCAGGACGTTGCGCGCCCAGTCGCTGTCGGTGCCGTACGTCAACGCGAAGCGGTACCCGTTTCCGATCCGAAACGCGTTGACCGGTGTCCGATACGTGCGCCCCGATCGTCTACCACGATGGTGCACCACCGCGAACCCGGGCAGATACCCGGCGACGCGGACCACCACACGATTGAGTCCGACCCGGTTGGCCCGGGCGAGTGAACGTGGAAGGGGCACGATGCCACCACCTCTCGTCCATAGCAGCGTATCGCCGGACCGGTCCGACGCGTGACGCGTTCTCGGATGGACCGCCCGACAACCGGCCTCATCTGATTCAGTGGCCGGAGAGTGTTCGCCAGCGCGTCGGCGATGAGTTTTTCCGGCCTGCGAAGTCTGAACCTCCGCAACCATCATCGAGAGTGCGGGAGATCCGAGTGGAACAACTATTGAGAGTCCAGAACTTCAACGTTTCGAGCGACGGAATCGCCGCCGGTGAGGACCAGAGCCTCGAGTGTCCGTTCGGGCTCGATCCTGGCGAAATGCTCGCCTGGGCAGGCGCCACAGCGAGCTGGCCCATGCGCACCGACCCCGGGGGCAGCCTCGGTCTCGACGACTATTTCACCCGAGACTTTGCACGCAACATCGGTGCCGAAATCATGGGGCGCAACAAATTCAGCCCCCACCGCGGACCCTGGAACGACCATGAGTGGCGCGGCTGGTGGGGCGACGAACCACCGTTCCACACCCCGGTATTCGTCATGACCCACCACGAGCGGCCTTCCTTCACGCTCGCCGACACCACGTTCCACTTCGTCGACGGCGACCCCGCCACGATCCTCGAGCAGGCGCGCCAGGCGGCCGAGGGCAAGGACGTCCGACTCGGCGGCGGAGTCACCACCATTAGGCAGTTTCTCGACGCCGATCTCGTCGACACCATGCACGTGGCGGTCTCACCGGTGAAATTCGGATCCGGACTGCGACTCTGGGAGTCACCCGATGAGCTCCGCGACCGATTCCATCTGGAGATCGTGCCCAGCCCGAGCGGCGTGACCCACCACCTGTTCTGGCGGAAATGATCTGAGTGGCCGCTCCGGGCTCCGGAGCGGGCTCGCTCGATTCAACGTCATCGACCTGCGATGCAACGGAGATGCAACGGTGACCATGGGACCGTCTCTCCAGGTGTTCCCACGCGTCGGGGGTGGGATGACCTTCAGCGAAGCGGTGCCCGAGCCCAGTCGGGGTTGGGCTCGGGCACCACTGCGCCGACTTTATCCACCAGCGCCACGATTCGTGGCGACTGTGCTCTGACTCTCAATCAGGGCCAATCGTGTCGGGGCACACACCTATCCGGATGGAGCCCTCCGACGAGTGCCGACCGGAGCCGACTCCCTGCGCATCGCGCGAAACGCGATGCGCTGCAGTCCGACACGGGCTCGATGTCCGGTCCGGTCAGCCGGCAACCAGGTCCATGCGCAGGAACTCCCCTGATGCGAGAACGACCAGATATCCGCCTTCGACGGGAAACGCATCGAGCGGCGTGGGGTCCGTGGGGGCGCGTCACGAGCCGGACGTTCGTCGAGCTCCATACGATTTCCAGATTGCAGGACTTACGTATGTAAGGCTGATCCGCCACGCCCTCCAGCCGGGCTACAACCATGCGAGCGAGTTCAGCTACGGACCGGACCTGATTCTGGATGCGCTCGAAGCCCGCCGGATGTAGACACTTGACCCTGACACTGTGACAAGGGCTCGAATGGTCGACGAAGGAGGTGGTTGTCGTGAACACAACCAACCATGGTGGGCCGGATGCTCACCTCGTCGAGGCTCTGGCCACAGCCGACCCGTCGAGTCGTCTGCGGGCCGCGTTGTCAGCAGGCACACGCCGCGATCCGCGCCTGACGGAAACCCTCGTCGCCCGGTGTGCCATGGAACCAGACTTCTTCGTTCGCGACATGCTGACCTGGGCGCTGTGCCGTCTACCGGTCGAGAGCACGGCGCCGAGGCTGCTCACGGAGCTCGGGTCCGATACCCCGCAGGCCCGCAGCCAGGCGCTGCACACCCTGTCGAAGATCGGGGATCGACGCGCCTGGCCCGCGGTGTCGGCACTCCTGCACGACGAGCACGACGAGGTCGCGCGCAGTGCGTGGCGGGCGGCCGTGGCGCTCGTGCCGTCCGACGCCGAGGGCGAACTCGCGGCCGATCTGGCGACCGGACTCGGACGGGGCGACCGGGACATGCAGCTCAGCCTGAGCCGTGCGCTTGCGGGACTCGGGGACGCCGCCGCACCGGTCCTGGATGCCGCCATGGCGAGTCCCGATCCGCACGTTCGCGCCCATGCCGCGGCCACCGAGCGGCTCCGTCGCGATCCCGACAGCGGGTTCACGCTCTCGGTCGAGATGGCGAAGCGCGTCGCCGTTGCCGGTTCGGACAGGTGAGGAGGAGTTGGGTTGTTGATCGGTGAGGTCTCGCGGCGTTCCGGGGTCAGCACACGCATGTTGCGCCACTACGACGCACTGGGACTGGTGACGCCGTCGGACCGCACGTCCGGCGGCTACCGCGAGTACTCCGCCGACGACATCCGGCGCCTCTTCCACGTCGAGAGCCTCCGGACCCTCGGACTGACCTTGGACGAGGTCAGACGCGCACTCGACGAACCCGGTTTCGCGCCGGCCGATCTGGTGGGCGACCTGATCCGGCACACGCGCCAACGGATAGCCGCGGAGGAGGAACTGCTCGCGAAACTCGAGCACGTCGACTCCGCGGCCCCGGCGGAGTGGGACGACGTCCTGCGCACCGTCGCCCTGTTGCGCGCGCTCGAATCGGAGTCCGGGGCCCGACGGCAGCAGGCGATCCTGTCGCAGGACGGGAAGGCGACACTGCCCGTCGAGGCGCTGGTCGAGGCGGCCCTGTCGGAGGACGACCCCAATGTCGCCGGAGCCCTGCAGTGGTCGTTGGCGAGGACCGGCGGCCAGGGCTTGGCGGATCTGGCCGCCGGCCTGGATTCGGAGGTCGTCGACGTCCGGCGCCGTGCAATTTCGGCGATCTCGGCAGTGCGCGCCGCGGAGGCGACCGTGCTTCTGCGGCGCGCACTCGACGATTCGGACGCCACGGTCCGC
Source organism: Rhodococcus sp. TAF43 (assembly GCF_052113525.1). Classification (NCBI taxonomy): domain Bacteria; kingdom Bacillati; phylum Actinomycetota; class Actinomycetes; order Mycobacteriales; family Nocardiaceae; genus Rhodococcus; species Rhodococcus sp. TAF43. Next base: position 118,477 of record NZ_JBFRDL010000007.1, on the reverse strand, counting down.
GAGCGTGCGGCCCTCGCTCTCGGCTCCCGGGGCAGCACCGATTCGATGCCGATCCTCCTCGGCATGGTCTTCGGGGGACGCAGCGATGTCGAGGCTGCGGAGGTTCTGGGCTTGCTGGCGGCGGTCTCTCCCATGGCCGACGATGTCGTCGAGGTCATGCAGGACAAGCTCGACAGCGCGTACGACGCGGCCACTCGGCTGCGGATCACGCAGGCGCTGGCGGAGATTCCCGGCTCGGCGGCACGCCGGGCCCTCGACCGATTGGCCCGCGACGCCGACCGGACCATCGCGGCCACCGCGGCAGCGATCGTGCACACGCTGGACCGCAGACGGAGGCACCACCGCTTCTGAACCATCTCTTCACGGACAGGGTTTCGGAACGTGGACGCCTGAGGTCACCGAGTTCCGAGTAGGCCGTGTCGACGTGGCCGCATCGCTCCGCCTTCGATTCGTCGGTCGGGTACACCCGATGACGGTGACGCCTGCAGCCTGATCCGGCGAGCGTGCCGGACGAACTTGGGTGCGACGATGACTCCATGGACGAAGTGGTCTCGGTCTACGACGCGCACGGCACGGTGATCGGTGCCGCGCCACGCACCCGGGTGTACGCCGAGGGGCTCTGGCACGCGAGCGCGGGCGTGCTGCTGCGCTCGCTCGACGGGGAACGCATCTACGTGCACCGACGCTCGCCGGACAAGGCGGTGTTCGCGGGCATGCACGACTGCCTGGCCGGCGGCGTCGTCGACCCCGGCGAGACCCCGGAGGTCACCGCGCGGCGCGAACTCGCCGAGGAACTCGGCGTCACCGGTGTGGATCTGTCACCCGTTTCCCGGATCGCGTGGGACGGAACGTGGGACGGCGCGCCCCTGCACTGCCACCTGTTCGCGTTCGAGGCCCGCTACGACGGCCCGATCCACCACCAGCCCAGCGAGATCACCGACGGCTGGTGGTGGAGCGAGCAGACACTGCGCGAACACCTGCAGGACCCGGAGTGGCCGTTCGTGCCGGACACCCGGGCCCTGCTGGGCGACTACTTCGATCGAACCGCGTCCGCCTAGACGGTCCGAGCGGTCCTAGAGGTACTGACCGGTGTTGGACTCGGTGTCGATGGCGCGGCTGGCACTGGCGTTCTTGCCCGTGACCAGTGTGCGGATGTAGACGATCCGCTCGCCCTTCTTGCCGGAGATCCGGGCCCAGTCGTCGGGATTGGTGGTGTTCGGCAGGTCCTCGTTCTCGGAGAACTCGTCGACGATCGAAYCGAACACGTGCTGCACCCGCAGACCCGGCGACCCCGTCTCGAGCACCGACTTGATCGCGTACTTCTTGGACCGGTCCACAATGTTCTGGATCATGGCGCCGGAGTTGAAGTCCTTGAAGTACAGGACCTCCTTGTCCCCGTTGGCGTACGTGACCTCCAGGAAACGGTTGTCGTCGCTCTCGGCGTACATCCGGTCCACGACCCGCTCGATCATCGCCTTGACGCACGCCGGCCGGTCGCCGTTGAACTCGGCGAGGTCGTCGGCGTGCAGCGGCAGGGTCTCGGTCAGGTACTTCGAGAAGATGTCCTGCGCGGACTCGGCGTCCGGGCGTTCGATCTTGATCTTCACGTCGAGCCGGCCGGGTCGCAGGATCGCGGGGTCGATCATGTCCTCGCGGTTGGATGCACCGATCACGATGACGTTCTCGAGGCCCTCGACGCCGTCGATCTCGCTGAGGAGCTGCGGGACGACGGTGGTCTCGACGTCGGACGACACACCCGATCCGCGGGTCCGGAAGATCGAGTCCATCTCGTCGAAGAACACGATCACCGGGGTGCCCTCGGACGCCTTCTCCCGCGCCCGCTGGAAGATCATCCGGATGTGACGTTCGGTCTCACCGACGAACTTGTTCAGCAGCTCCGGTCCCTTGATGTTGAGGAAGTAGGACTTGGCTTCCTTGCTGTCCTGCCCTCGGGATTCGGCGATCTTCTTCGCGAGGGAGTTCGCGACGGCCTTGGCGATGAGCGTCTTGCCGCAGCCCGGCGGGCCGTACAGCAGGACACCCTTGGGCGGTCGCAGCGCATACTCGTGGAACAGATCCTTGTGCAGGAACGGCAGTTCGACGGCGTCCCGGATCTGCTCGATCTGCCGGCCCAGGCCACCGATGTCGTTGTAGCCGACGTCCGGGACCTCCTCGAGAACGAGATCCTCGACCTCGGCCTTGGGAATGCGCTCGAAGGCGTACCCGGCCTTGGTGTCGACCAGCAGGGAATCGCCCGGCCGCAACCGGCGCAACGGGGAATCCGGATCCTTCACGCCGTCCTCGGCGGCGATCTCGGCGAGCGGCGCAGCGAGCCAGACGACCCGCTCCTCGTCCGCGTGACCCACCACCAGTGCGCGCTCTCCGTCGTCGAGAACCTCACGCAGAGCGCAGATCTCACCGACCCGCTCGAACCTGGTGGCCTCGACGATCGTGAGCGCCTCGTTGAGGCGAACGGTCTGCCCCATGTTCAGCGTCTCGGTGTCGACATTGGGTGAACACGTCAGACGCATCTTGCGCCCCGACGTGAACACGTCGACGGTCTGATCGTCGTGGATACCGAGGAGCACGCCGTATCCACTAGGAGGCTGTCCCAGCCGATCCACCTCTTCACGCAGGGCGATGAGCTGCTGCCGGGCTTCCTTCAGGGTGTCCATCAGTTTGCCGTTGCGGATAGTGAGCGAGTCGACGCGTGACTCCAACTCCCGCAACTGCTCGGGCGACTCCGCGAGTTGCCTACGGAGCGTCGCCGCCTCCGCCCGCAAGGCGTCGAGTTCGCGCACCGCCGCAACCGGGTCCGGATTCTCYGTCGGGTTCATGTGCCGCTCCTCCCAGTCCGATCTATCAACGCTACCGGCACCGGGGGCAAAGCGTGACGCGACACGTGCCCGAGCTTCCTCCCGGACTGCCCGGAATCCCGAGATCCACCCGAACCGACCATGTTAGCCTTACCTTCGTTCCGGCCGGTAACGACCGACCGAGTCCAGAAAACGAAAGGCCCAACCACCGTGATCATCCGCAAATCGCTCGTCGCCGCCGGCGTCCTGGTCGCCGCCCTCGGGATGACGGCGTGCAGCTCCGAAGACTCCTCGGATTCCTCGGACAGCGCCGCTGCCACCAGTTCGGCCACCACGTCGGCCGCCGCGTCGACGACGTCGGCTGCATCCGCCGCGGCCCCGTCCACGGAGGTCCTGCAGGCGCAGCTCACCACGTTCTTCGATCCCAACGCCGCCGCGACCGCGAAGGCCGCGGTGGTCGAGAACGGTGAGCAGCGCGCCGCACTGCTCGAGCAGCTCAATGGTGTTCTCGCCGGTTACCCGCTGACCGCCGAGGTCAAGGAGGTCACCGTCGAGGGCGGCACCGCGACCGCGGTCACCCAGATCGCCGGACCCCACGGCGGGGCGCCGGTGCCCGTGACCTTCACGCAGAAGGACGGCGCGTGGGTGATCTCGGACGCCAGCACCTGCGAGATCCTCGGCATGGGCAAGGTCAGCTGCAGCTGACCTTCCGGCGGGCTCCCCGCATTCGCTGAAGGGACCCTTCGTGCGCTGACAGCGCACGAAGGGTCCCTTCAGTCGGTTCAGCCCTTGCTGGGGCGGCGCTGCGGCTTGGGTGTCACGGTGCCCTCCGCGAGGCGGCGGGCGGTGACGAGGAACGCGGTGTGGCCCTGCATCCGGTGTTCCGGACGCACCGCGAGGCCGACGACGTGCCACCCACGCACCATCGATTCCCACGAACGCGGCTCGGTCCAGCACTCCTGCTCACGCATCGCCTCGACGACCTTCGACAGCTGGGTCGTGGTCGCGACGTAGACGACGAGCACGCCGCCGGGAACCAGCGCCTTCGACACGGCGGGCAGCACATCCCACGGGGCCAGCATGTCCAGCACGACGCGGTCGACCTTGCCGTCGACGTCGGCGTCGTACTGCGCGAGGTCGGCGATGGTCAGGTCCCAGTTCTCGGGCCGTCCGCCGAAGAAGGTCTCCACGTTCCGCACGGCGTGCTCGGCGTGATCCTCGCGGACCTCGTACGAGATGACCTTGCCGGTCGGCCCGACGGCCCGCAGCAGCGAACACGTCAGCGCGCCCGAGCCCGCCCCGGCCTCGAGGACCCGGGCGCCCGGGAACACATCGCCCTCGTGCACGATCTGCGCGGCGTCCTTGGGGTAGATCACCTGCGCGCCGCGCGGCATCGACAGCACGTAGTCCGTGAGCAGGGGCCGCAACGCCAGGTACGGCGTGCCGTTGGTGGACGTGACGACGGTGCCCTCGTCGGAGCCGATGAGGTTGTCGTGCAGGATGCCGCCGCGGTGCGTGTGGAACTCCTTGCCCGGTTCCAGGACCACCGTGTACTTCCGGCCCTTGGCATCGGTGAGTTGGACGCGGTCACCGACCTGAAAAGGTCCGCTACGTCCCAGTCCGCCTGATGCCATCTCGCGCCCACTCCATTCGTTCGTCCGGCCGACACCGTGTCAGACCCAGCGCATAGCCTGCCAGGTGTGAGCATCACCGTTCCGACGCCCCCTGCCCCCGACGGCCGCGCGGTCGCGCAGTCGCCGGATCGAGGGGCGGTTCGCAGACCGGCGCTGTCACCGTCGCGGGCGAGCGACTTCAAGCAGTGCCCGCTGCTGTACCGCTTCCGCGCGGTCGACCGCATCCCCGAGGCACCGTCGAAGGCACAGGTGAGGGGCACCGTGGTGCACGCGGCTCTCGAATCGCTGTTTGCGCTGCCACGCGCCGATCGGGTGCCGGAGCGGGCGCGCGAGCTGGTGGAACCCGCGTGGGAGCGCATCCTCGAGTCGTCGCCCGATCTCGCCGATCTGGTCGGCCCCGCCGAGCGCGGGCAGTTCCTCACGGAGGCACGGCGGCTCGTGTCCGGGTACTACAAGCTCGAGGATCCCACCCGGTTCGATCCCGAGTCGTGTGAGCTCCGGGTGGAGACCGAGCTCGACGACGGTGTCCTGTTGCGCGGGTTCGTCGATCGCATCGACGTCTCACCGACCGGTCTGCTGCGGGTGGTCGACTACAAGACGGGCCGGGCGCCGTGGGAGATGGGCGAGTCCAAGGCGCTGTTCCAGATGAAGTTCTACGCCCTGGTGCTCATGAGGACGCGCGGCATCGTGCCGGCACAGCTGCAGCTGCTGTATCTGGGCGACGGTCAGGCGCTGACGTACCAGCCGGAGGAGGACGAGCTGCGCCGCTTCGAGCGGACCCTGTCGGCGATCTGGAGGGCCATCCTCGACTCCGGGGCCACCGGTGACTTCCGCCCCAATCCGGGGCGATTGTGTGATTGGTGCAACCATAAGACGCGTTGCCCCGCCTTCGGAGGAACACCGCCCCCGTATCCGGGCTGGCCGGTTCCCGCGGAGGAAAGTTCGGAGTTCGAGGAGACAGTCGAGTGAGTGATCAGGCCTACTACATCCCGTTGGGACGCACCGGAGACGGCGCCGAGCTCTTCGGGTCGACGCCGCTGACGGCGAGCACGTGGGCCGACACGATGCAGCACGGCGCGCCGCCTTCGGCGCTGCTCGTGCGGGCACTCGAGCGCTGCGGCGACCGGCCCGACACCCGCCTGACCCGCGTCGTCGTCGAGATCCTGGGACCGATCCCGATCACCGACATCGAGGTCCGCTCGTGGATCGAGCGTCCCGGCAAGCGCGTCGAGCTCGTCGTCGCGGAACTGTGGGCGGCGGGACCGGACGGGACGGCCCGCGCCGTCGCACGCGGCACCGGCTGGCGCATGGAGACGGTGGCCACCACCGCCGTCGTACACACCGCGGACGCTCCCCTGCGTCCGGTGTCGGAGGCGCACGAGGTCGAGCTGGGTGGCCCGTTCTGGGGCACCGGATTCGTCAAGAGCCTGGAGTGGCGCTGGCTCGCCGAGATCGGCTGCGAGGGACCCGGCCAGATGTGGGCGCGCCCGATTCCCGTTCTGGTCGAGGGCGAGTCGCTCACCCCGATCCAGCGGCTGTTCACGATCGCCGACGTCTCCAACGGTGCCGGTGCCAAGATCGACCCCGCGGAGTGGACGTTCCTCAACACCGACCTGACGGTGCACCTGTTCCGCATCCCCGAGGGTGAGTGGATCGGGCTGTCGTCGGAGACGTCGTACGGGCCCGACGGTGTCGGCATGTGCGCCGGCGTCATCCACGACGAGACCGGCGCGGTCGGCCGCATCAACCAGACCCTGCAGATCCGCGCCCGTTAGACCCGGCAACGCCGACGGCGGTGGCTCCCGGTAACGGGGGCCACCGCCGTCGGCGTTCGGAGCAGCGTCAGAAGGCGCGGCAGGACCGGATGTCGGACGCCAGGATCGCCTTCGCGCCGAGGTCGGCCAGCTCGTCCATGACCGCATTGTGGACCTTGCGGGAGACCATCGCACGCACCGCCACCCAGTTCTCGTCGGCGAGCGGCGAGAGGGTGGGCGACTCGAGACCGGGAGTGACCTTGACCGCCTGCTCGAGCACGGCCTTGGGGCAGTCGTAGTCGAGCATCAGGTACTGCTGGGCGAACACGACGCCCTGCACGCGCGCGATCAGCTGGTTGCGGGCCTTGTCGTTGCCGTCGGAGCCCTGACGTTCGATCAGGACACCCTCGGAGTCGCACAGCGACTCACCGAACGCGACCAGGTTGTGCTGGCGCAGGGTGCGGCCGGAGCCGACGACGTCGGCGATCGCGTCGGCGACACCGAGCTGGATCGAGATCTCCACGGCGCCGTCGAGGCGGATGACGGTGGCGTCGAGGCCGCGGGCGGCGAGGTCGGAGCGCACCAGGTTCGGATACGACGTCGCGATCCGCAGTCCGGCGAGATCCTCGACGGCCCAGTCCTTTCCGGCCGGGGCGGCATAGCGGAAGCTGGAGCGGCCGAAGCCGAGCGCGAGCCGCTCGTGGACGGGTGCGCCCGAATCGAGCGCGAGGTCGCGGCCGGTGATCCCGAGATCGAGTTCACCGGATCCGACGTAGATCGCGATGTCCTTGGGGCGCAGGAAGAAGAACTCGACGTTGTTGGTGGGATCGAGGACCGTCAGGTCACGCGAATCGGTACGGCGACGGTATCCGGCCTCGGCCAGAATCTGGCTGGCGGATTCCGAGAGCGATCCCTTGTTGGGCACTGCTACGCGCAGCATGTGTGGTGGTCCTTCCGAGAGGATGGGTGCAGGGAGACGAGGCCGAATTCAGAGATGACGACGGCGAGCCGTCACAGATGACGACGGCGAGCCGTCACAGATGTCGGTACACGTCTTCGAGCTTCAGACCCTTGCCCACCATCAGGACCTGGACCCAGTAGAGAAGCTGGGAGATTTCTTCGGCGAGGGCTTCGTCGCTCTCGTGTTCGGCGGCGATCCAGACCTCGCCGGCCTCCTCGAGCACCTTCTTGCCCTGCGCATGGACACCAGCGTCCAGCGCAGCAACGGTGCCGGATCCCTCAGGGCGGGAGGCGGCGCGCTCGGTCAGCTCGGCGAACAGGGATTCGAAGGTCTTCACGGGTATCGATTGTCTCACGTGACATCGAACGCCCCGCACTCAGTACTCCAGCGTGCGCCGGCTCTCGAAACGTCTGGGCTCCCCGGTCAGCGGATCGTCGAACTCGAGGCTGCGCGCCAGCAACCGCAGCGGGTCGGTGAAGTCGTTCGGGTCGCGGCGCCGGAACTCGGGATAGAAGTTGTCGCCGACGATCGGAGCGCCCAGCGAATTCAGGTGCAGGCGCAGTTGGTGGGTGCGGCCGGTGCGCGGCCGCAGCCGGTAGCGCGCGAGGTCGCCGCGACGCTCGACCAACTCGATCAGTGTCTCGGAGTTGGGCTCCCCCGGCTCCTCGGACGCGGTGAGTTCGCCGTGCACCTTGCGGATTCGGCTGCGCACGGTGCGTGGGAACTCCCCGTCGGCGAGGGCGGGGGCGATGGCCTCGTACGTCTTGCGCACCCGCTGCTTCTCGAACATCTCCTGGTAGGGCCGGCGCAGCGCCGGATCGGCGGTGCACAGCAGGACACCCGCCGTCATCCGGTCCAGCCGGTGCACCGGCACCAGGTCGGGCAGCCCCAGGTCCCGGCGCAGCCGCACCACGACGGTCTCCCGGATGTGCGCGCCGCGCGGGATGGTCGCGAGGAAGTGCGGCTTGTCGACGACGACCAGCCCGGCGTCGCGGTGCAGCACGTCCACCGCGAATGGCACCGGGACCTCGGGCGCCGGCTCACGATAGAAGTACACGAACCGCGTCGGCTGGTACGGGGTCGTGTGGTCGACGACCCGTCCGTGCTCGTCCACCACCTCGCCCGCGCCGAGGCGGGTGTGCCAGTCCTCCCCGGGATGATGCCCGAGCAGGTAGTCGACGACCGTCACCGACGGCTGCCCGGCCGGCATGCGGATCCGGTCGGGTCCGAGACCGTCCCGGACAGGCAGCGGCGCGCGTGCCATCGTCAGCGACGTCTCACGCGTCGGGAACGCACGTCTCGCACACGAGCGTCAGCTGACGACCGTTGACGTCCGGGTGGTTGCGGTACCGCGACGTGGGTGCGTCGCAGACCGTGCACTTCCCGAGTGTCACAGCGCGATCGGTGAAGTCGAGGTTCATCCGCTTGTCGAAGACGTACAGCGATCCGTCCCACAGGCCCTCGTCGCCGTAGGCCTCGCCGTAGCGGACGATCCCGCCGTCGAGTTGGTAGACCTCCTCGAAGCCCCGGTTGCGCATCAGCGCCGACAGGACCTCGCAGCGCACGCCGCCCGTGCAGTATGTGACGACCGGCTTGGACTTGAGGTGGTCGTAACGCCCGCTGTCGAGTTCGGCGACGAAGTCGCGGGTGGTAGCGACGTCGGGAACCACCGCGTTGCGGAACCGCCCGATCTCCGCCTCGAACGCGTTGCGGCCGTCGAAGAAGACGACGTCGTCGCCGCGACTGCCGACCAACTCGYGCAGCTCGTTCGGCGACAGATGGGTACCGCCGCCCACGACACCGTCGGCGTCGACCTTCAGTTCGTCGGGCGCCCCGAAGGTGACGATCTCGGGTCGGACCTTCACCGACAGCCGCGGGAAGTCGTCACCGGTGCCGTCGGACCACTTGATGTCGGCGCCGGAGAAAGGCGCATACGACCGGGTGCCGCGCACGTACCGCTTGACGTCGGCGATGTCGCCGCCGACGGTGGCGTTGATCCCGTGCTCCGAGATGAGGATCCGGCCCGTGAGGTTGTTCGACGCGGCGAGCGTGTGCTGCCACAACCGAATCGCCTCCGGGTCGGCGAGCGGCGTGAACCGGTAGAACAGAACGATCTTCGGCGTCGCCACGGCTACCCGATCTCCTGCCGGTGCAGCGCGTGCAGGTCCGACTCGGTGAGCCCCTCGAGGGTGGTCCGGAAGATGCGCCGGGGCGATTCCGGGACCGTCGTGAGCGACGGGATCACCAGGACGGTGCAGCCGGCCGCGTCGGCGGCGGCGGCACCGGTGGGCGAATCCTCCACCGCGAGGCAGTCGGCGGGCTCGACACCCAGCAGCTCGGCCGCTCGCAGGTACGGCGCGGGGTCCGGCTTGCCGGCCGGCACCTCGTCGCCGCACACCGAGTGGTCGAAGTGCCCGCGGCCGAGGGTGTCGAGCGCGAACTCGCACAGTTCCCGGTCGGTGTTGGTGACCAGCGCCGACCGCAGCCCAGCCGACCGGACGGTGCGCAGCGCCTGCTGCGCACCGGGACGCCACGGCAGACCGGCAGCGAACAACTCGCCCATCCGGCTGTACAGCCATGCCTTGGCGTCGGCGAGCGCCTCCGGGTGCGGGTCGAGGTCGAGCGACGCGAACACCGTGGTGAGCGCGTTCAGGCTGGACGCCCCGATGGTCGCGAGCCGGGTCTCCTCCGACATCGGGCCACCGAGGTGCAGCGACAACTCCTTGACCCCGATGTCCCACAGGTTCTCGGATTCGAGCAGTGTGCCGTCCATGTCCCACAGGACCGCCCGCAGGGTCCCGACCGATGCCGATCCTGACCGATCAAACATTGAAGTACTTGGCCTCCGGGTGGTGCAGCACGAACGCGTCGGTGGACTGCTCGGGATGCAGCTGGACCTCCTCGGACAGCTCGACGCCGATGCGCTCCGGCTCGAGCATCGCCACGAGCTTGCGGCGGTCCTCGAGGTCGGGGCAGGCGCCGTAGCCGAACGAGTAACGCGCGCCGCGGTATTCGAGCTTGAAGAAGTCCTCGACGTTCGACGGGTCCTGCTCGGCGATGTTGTGTCCGCCCGGCAGGATCAGCTCCTCGCGGACCCGGCGGTGCCAGTACTCGGCGAGCGCCTCGGTGAGCTGGACGCCGATGCCGTGCACCTCGAGGTAGTCGCGGTAGGCGTTGGCCGCGAACAACTCGTTCGCGAAGTCCGCGATGGGCTGGCCCATCGTCACCAGGTTCATCGGCAGCACGTCGACCTGCCCGTCCTTACGCGCGTCCTCACGCGAGCGCACGAAGTCGGCGATGCACAGGAACCGGTCACGCTGCTGACGCGGGAACGTGAACCGGAAGCGTTCGGGTGCATCGGGGTCGGGCGACTCGAGCACGACCACGTCGTCGCCCTCGGAGACCGCCGGGAAGTACCCGTACACGACCGCGGCATGCGCGAGAACGCCCTCGGCGGTGAGCCGGTCCAGCCAGTAGCGAAGGCGCGGACGCCCCTCGGTCTCGACCAACTCCTCGTAGGTCGGTCCGTCGCCGGCGCGCTGCCCGCGCAGACCCCACTGGCCGAGGAACAGTGCGCGCTCGTCGAGCAGTCCCGAGTACTCGGACAGCGAGATGCCCTTGACGATCCGGGTGCCCCAGAACGGCGGTACGGGGACCACGATGTCGTCGGCGACGTCGGAACGCTCCGGCACCTCCACCGGAGTCTCGGACGCCTTGCGCTTCTCCGCGATCCGCTTGGAACGCTCGTGGCGCTCCTTGCGCTCGGCCGCTTTCGCCTTGGCCGCCAACGCCTCCGGGCTGTCCGGGGCCGGGCCCTCGCCGCGCTTGACGGCCATGATCGTGTCCATCAGGTGCAGGCCCTCGAACGCGTCACGCGCGTACGACACCTCACCCTCGTACACCTCCGACAGGTCGTTCTCGACGTACGAGCGCGTCAGCGCCGCACCGCCCAGGAGCACCGGGAACTGCTCGGCGACGCCCCTGGTGTTGAGTTCCTCGAGGTTCTCCTTCATCACGACCGTCGACTTCACCAGCAGACCGGACATGCCGATGACGTCGGCGCGCTTGTCGAGGGCGACGTCGAGGATGGTCGCGATCGGCTGCTTGATGCCGATGTTGACGACCTCGTATCCGTTGTTGGACAGGATGATGTCGACGAGGTTCTTGCCGATGTCGTGGACGTCGCCCTTGACGGTGGCGAGCACGATCCGCCCCTTGCCGTCGTCGCCGGTGGACTCCATGTGCGGCTCGAGGTACGCGACGGCCGCCTTCATGACCTCGGCGGACTGCAGCACGAACGGCAGCTGCATCTGACCGGAGCCGAACAGCTCGCCGACGGTCTTCATACCCGAGAGCAGGGTCTCGTTGATGATCTCGAGCGGCGGACGCTCGATCATCGCGGTGTCGAGGTCGGCCTCGAGGCCGTTGCGCTCACCGTCGACGATCCGACGCTCCAGGCGCTCGAACAGCGGCAGGGCCGCGAGTTCCTCGGCCCGCGACGCACGCGCCGACGCGGCCGAGACCCCCTCGAACAGCTCCATCAGCTTCTGCAGCGGGTCGTATCCCTCGCGGCGACGGTCGTAGACCAGGTCCAGTGCGGTCTCGCGCTGCTCCTCCGGGATCCGCGCCATCGGCAGGATCTTGGAGGCGTGCACGATCGCGGTGTCGAGGCCGGCCTCGGTGCACTCGTGCAGGAACACCGAGTTGAGCACCTGGCGCGCGGCCGGATTGAGGCCGAACGAGATGTTGGAGATGCCGAGCGTGAAGTGGACGTCGGGGTGCCGCCGCTTGATCTCGCGGATCGCCTCGATGGTCTCGATGCCGTCGCGGCGCACCTCCTCCTGACCGGTGGAGATCGGGAACGTCAGCGCGTCGATGATGATGTCCGACTCCGCCAGACCCCACGTCGTGGTGATGTCCTCGATGAGACGCTCGGCGATGCGGACCTTGTGCTCGGCGGTGCGAGCCTGACCCTCCTCGTCGATCGTCAGCGCGACGACGGCCGCGCCGTGCTCCTTGACGAGCCTCATGATCCGCTGGTAGCGCGAGTTCGGACCGTCGCCGTCCTCGTAGTTGACCGAGTTCACGGCACACCGGCCGCCGAGGTGTTCGAGTCCGGCCTGCAGGACGTTCGGCTCGGTGGAGTCCAGCATGATCGGCAGCGTCGACGCCGTCGCCAACCGGCTCGCGAGAGCGGACATGTCGGCGGCGCCGTCACGGCCCACGTAGTCGACGTTGAGGTCGAGCATGTGCGCGCCGTCGCGCGTCTGGTCCTTCGCGATGTCGAGGCACTTCTGGTAATCCTCGGCGATCATCGCCTCACGGAATGCCTTGGAGCCGTTGGAGTTGGTGCGCTCGCCGATCATCAGGATCGACGCATCCTGGTCGAACGGGACGGCCGCGTACAGCGACGACGTACCGTCCTCCGGCTGCGGACTGCGCTGTGCCTTCTCCACCAGACGGACCGCGTCGGCGACCTGACGGATGTGCTCGGGCGTCGTGCCGCAGCAGCCGCCGACGAACGACAGCCCGAACTCGCTGACGAACCCGGACAGCGCGACGGCCAGTTCCTCTGCCGTGAGCGGGTACTCGGCGCCGTTGGGGCCGAGCTGCGGCAGACCCGCGTTCGGCATCACCGACACCGGCAGCGTCGAGTGCCGCGACAGGTGGCGCAGATGCTCGCTCATCTCGGCGGGGCCCGTCGCGCAGTTCAGACCGATCATGTCGATCCCGAGCGGCTCGAGCGCGGTCAGGGCCGCGCCGATCTCGCTGCCCAGCAGCATGGTGCCGGTGGTCTCGACGGTGACGTGGGTGATGATCGGGAGGCGGCGGCCGAGCTTCTCCATCGCATGTTGGCTGCCGATGATCGCGGCCTTCACCTGGAGCAGGTCTTGGCAGGTCTCGATCAGGATTGCGTCCGCGCCACCCTCGATCATGCCGAGCGCCGATTCGGCGTACGCGTCGCGCAGCACCGCGAACGGCGCGTGACCGAGGGTGGGCAGCTTGGTGCCCGGCCCCATCGAGCCGAGCACGAATCGGCCCATGCCGTCGCGGCCGGGCCCCATCTCGTCGGCCACTTCACGGGCGATGCGGGTGCCCCGCTCGGAGAGATCGCGGATGCGGTGGGAGATGTCGTAATCGGCGAGGTTCGGCAGATTGCAGCCGAAGGTGTTGGTTTCGACCGCGTCGGCGCCGGCTTCGAAGTACGCGCGATGGATGTCGCGCAGCACGTCGGGGCGAGTCTCGTTCAGAATCTCGTTGCAGCCCTCGAGGCCGAGGAAGTCGTCGAGAGTCAGATCCGCGGCCTGCAACATCGTGCCCATGGCGCCGTCGCCGATGACAACGCGCTGTTTCAGCGCATCAAGCAGGGCAGAGTGGAATGGTGCAGACATGCCGTCCAGAGTAGTGGGCGGCTCGACGGTGGCTGGTCGTAGGCTGGGTAGGTGAGTTCACCCGAGTTCCCCGACACCACCGAATCGGACGATACCGACGCGGACGTGCCGACCCTGCGCGATCCCGTGTTGATCGCCGCGTTCGAAGGCTGGAACGACGCAGGCGACGCCGCGAGCGGCGCCGTCGAGCATCTCGAGCTCACCTGGGACGCCAAGCCGCTCGCCGAACTCGACTCCGAGGACTACTACGACTACCAGGTGAACCGGCCTATCATCCGGCAGGTCGACGGGGTCACCCGCGAGATCGTGTGGCCCACCACACAGTTGTCACTGTGCTCCCCTCCGGGCAGCGATCGGGACGTGCTGCTGCTGCGCGGCATCGAGCCGAACATGCGCTGGCGCAGCTTCTGCGACGAGTTGCTCGAGTTCGTCGACGAACTCGGCGTGCACACCGTCGTGATCCTGGGTGCGCTGCTCGCCGACACCCCGCACAGCAGGCCGGTTCCGGTGACGGGCACCGCACACAGCGTGGAGGCCGCCGAGCACTTCAACCTGGAGCAGACCCGGTACGAGGGACCGACCGGCATCGCTGGGGTCCTACAGGACGCGTGCGTCAAGGCCGGAGTCCCGGCCGTGTCCTTCTGGGCCGCGGTCCCCCACTACGTGTCCCAGCCGCCCAACCCGAAGGCCACCATCGCGCTGTTGCAACGTGTCGAGGACGTCCTCGACATCGAGGTCCCGCTCGGCGATCTGCCGAACCAGGCGGAGGACTGGGAGGAGTCCATCTCCGAGATGACCCGCGACGACGAGGAGATCGCCGAGTACGTGCGCACCCTCGAGGAGCGCGGCGACGCGGAGACCAACATCTCCGACGCGATCTCGAAGATCGACGGCGACGCGCTGGCCGCGGAGTTCGAGAAGTACCTGCGCCGTCGCGGCCCCGGCCGCTTCGGGGCGTGACCGGGGAGACCGCCCAGGGATTTCGCACGCGGCTTCAGCTATCCGCGCTGTACGCCGGCGGATTCCTGGGCCCGTTCGGCGGTGGCGTCGTCACGTCGATGCTCCCGGAGATCGGCGACGACCTCGGCGTGGATGCGTCGGCCGCCGCGACGTCGTTGACGGCGTATCTGCTGCCGTTCGCTCTGGTCATGCTGGTTTCGGGCACCCTCGGCTCGCGTTGGGGCCGGATGCGCACCGTCCGCATCGCGTACGGGGTCTATCTCGCGGCATCGGTCGCGTGCTTCGCCGCACCCACGTTGGAGTTGTTCCTCGGCGCCCGCGTCCTGCAGGGCTGCGCCAACGCCTTCACCACGCCCCTGCTGCTGGCGACCCTGGCCGCGATGACACCGCAGAACAGACTCGGCCGCGCCCTCGGCGCATTCGGGGCACTCCAGGCCGCCGGGCAGACGAGCGCACCGCTGATCGGTGGTCTCGCCGCGGAAGCGAACTGGCGCCTGGCCTTCCTCGCGATCGCGGTCGTCGCCGGACTGCTCGGCGCGCTCGGCCTGCCCGACGCCGCCCGGAACATCCCGGCCGACACCGGCGCCCGCCTGCGCGATGCACTGCGCCCGGAGGTACTGCGCGTCGGCGTCGTCGCGCTCCTCGGGTGGGGAGCGCTCGGCGGTCTGGGGTTCCTCCTGGCATTCCGGGCCGAGGACGTATTCGGCATGAGCCCGGCCGTCCGGGGCCTGCTGCTGACCGGGTTCGGTGTCGCCGGGATCCTGACGGCCCGTCCCGTCGGATTGCTGATCGACCGCATCGGGGCCCGCCGGACCGTCGTCGTCGGCGCCCTCGCCGGCGCCGCATTGGTCGCGACTGCCGGCACCGTCGGCCTGGCGGCCGTCGCCGCCGTCGCGTGGTTCTTCGCAGGCATCGCATCGCAGTTCCTGCTGGTCGGCGTCAACGCCGCCGTCCTCGGTTCCCAGGGCGGGAACCGCGGCGGTGCGGTTTCGGTGGTGCAGTCGCTGCGGTTCTCGGGTGCCGCCCTCGCGCCGCTCGCGCTCACTCCCCTGTACGCGGTCCACCCGAGCGCGAGTTTCCTGCTCCCGGCACTCCTGCTGGCCGTCCTGCCGCCCCTGTTGATGCCGCGGACGCCGAGGAGCGACTGACCCCGTCCACCCGCGCTCCCCGTCGTTGATGGCGTGCTCCCAAGTCGGCGTCGATCGCGAAGGACGCGCACACGGGTACGGGTTCCGAAATCCCCACGATTCCGTCCTTCACCGACTTCTACGCCCGGGGCCCGCACTGGGCGCGGCCCCACACACCGGTGGCCGCCGTCCGCCAACCAAACAGCCTTTCCTCACCGAAACCATCTCCGCAGCTGCGTCTTTCGTAAACGAAACGCGGCGGTTCGAGTGCTAGCGCCGTCCCACGGCCGGGCCGCCCCCTTCGCTCGGCGCGTCCCGGCCGTCGTGACATTCGGGACCACTCCCCTGGGCTGCTGGACCGCGCCTCCTGTTTCGTGACGGATCTCAGCCGAATGCGAACCGCTGAGAGGACCACGCCCGCACCAATGTTCGAGTGCGGCGAAGGATCGTTCGACGACGTTGCAGGGGCGCCGCACCGTCCCAGCACCCAGTAGAGCCTGGGCGTGCCCGACGCGAGATCTGCCAAGACCCGAGCGCGGGACATCGACCGCGCGCAGACCTGCAGCTTGCTCGACGCCGCATACGCCGACGGTCAGCTCAGTGCCGAGGAGCACGAGTCCCGCACCGCGACGGCGATGCACGCGACGACTCTCGGCGCCCTGAGCGCGCTGACCAAGGACCTGCAAATCCCCGATCATCTCCTCGATGCCGCGACCGCATCCGAGGACCCGGCCGGCCACCCTCACCGCCGTCGCCGCGGCCTTGTTGTCGCTGTGACAGCCGTTGTCGCGATGATCGTGGCTGCCCTCGCCCGCGTGTTGTTCGGTGGGGGGGCACTGACGCCATGGGCGCCGACACCGCATCTCCCGTGTCGAGCAGATCCGACCCGAACGTGGCCGAGCCGATCGACACGCTCACCGCCGACGGCATGCGCGAGTTCCTGCGCCGGTTCGAGCTGAAGTTCGGTGACCTGACCGCCGACGATGTCGATCTGTACAGCAAAGACGCTGTGGTCGCGAGGATGACCCCCCGACAGCCGACCAGCTTGCAGAGGTGGATGTTCACCGGCACCGCCGGGTTCGAGCCGTGGACCCCGCCCTCGATCCGGGATCAGGACCAGGAGACGGTCGATCTCGCTCAGCTCGACGTCGACCGCATCGGCGATCTCATCGAAAACGCCACCAGTCTCGTCCGCCTGCCCAGCGGCCACATCGATCGCGTCGCGATCCGCGCCGACCACTCCCGGCCGGGCGTCACCGAGCCTCGCGTCACGGTGTACGTCGTGGACACCGACGTCGCCAAAGGGAACGTGACAGCGACACTCGGCGGCGAGGTCGTCGACGTCCAGACCGCCTGACAGCCGGGATCGCGCGGCGGGACGTTCCCAGGGATCTCGGTCCCTGGCAGACGATCCGGCAGCGCGACCGCCTACGGCGTGGCAGGCCGCAGTGGCCGCTCGGGCGTGATCCTCCAGCGGACCGGCACGACCGAGCCCGTGCACTTTCGGATTTTCCCTCGATTCCGTCCCGCACCGATCTCTGTCGCGACACGCGCCCCCGATTCCGCTTTTCTTCCGGTTCCGTTGTGCACAGAGTGACTACTGTTGCGGATGTGACCCTGACGGACGTTGCACCGAACCCGCGGCCCGAACGCAGCATCGACATCTATCGGCGCGCCCTGTCCTGGTTGGAGGCGCAACTCCCCCACGGGTGGACGGTGTCGGCGGACCGCCCCCGCTCCCCCGCCGCACCGAATCGACTGCTGATCACGGCACCGGACGGTGAATCCGTGTCCTACGCGATCACCGCATCCAAGGGCGTCCTGAGTGGTGATGTCGCCCGGATCGCGGCCGAACTCTCCGACAGCGACCGCGGATTCGTCTGCGCGCACTACCTCTCCGAACCGGTGCGCCGCCAGCTGGACGGCCACGGTCTGTCGTACGCGGACGCCACCGGGAACCTGAACCTGGTCGCGGACCGGCCGGCGATCTGGGTCCGTAACCGCGGCGCCGACGCCGATCCGTGGCGCGGGCCCGGCCGTCCGTCCGGGGTCCTCACCGGCGAGCCGTCCGAGCGGGTGGTTCGGGCGCTCGCCGATCACGTCGGCGAGATCTCGGTGCCCGAACTGATCAAGCTCTCCGGAGCGTCGACGGGGGCGGCCTACCGGGTGGTCGAGGTCCTCTTCGAACGGGAACTGCTCACCCGTCTGCCCCGAGGCCCCATCACCGACGTTCGCTGGCCGCACATGCTCCGCGCGTGGGCCGCCGACCGCAAACCCTGCGCCACCCGAAGTTTCGCCGCCCCGAACGGGCTCGACGAACTACGCGCGCGGCTCGCGTCGGGCAACGGCGACCCGGCCTATGCGGTGACCGGGATCGGCGCCACCGACTATGCGTCGGCATCGGTGCTCGAGCTCTACGCCGACGACGTCGACGCCTTCGCGGCCGCGCTGGACCTGCGCCCGATCACTGGCGGGGCCGACGTCGTGGTCGCGACGCCGTGGTCGGCAGCGGTTTTCGACCGGATACAGTATCGCGACGGGCTGCGCTGCGTCGCGCCGAGCCACGCGTACGCCGACCTGGTGGCGGGCCCGTTCCGTCATCCCGACGCCGCGGAGTACCAGCTGACCGCGCTCACCGCGGACGAATCCTGGCGCCGGCCCGTGGGGCGCGGCCGGTGACCGGGGCGGTGTGTTCGCTCGCGACCCGAACGACGCCCTAGGCTGTCACGGTGAGCGATTCAGGTGACCCTCGCACGTCCTCCGGCGGTGATTTCGCCGTGCGCGAGGACCGGCTGCGGCTGTTCTCCTTCACGACCGCGGAGAAACGCGCCGAGTACCTGTGGGTGCTCCGCGCCTTCGACCACGCGCGTGCCAACTACGTCGTCCTGTTGCACGCCGGTGAGGTCGCGGAGATCCTGGGTCGGATCTCCGGCGACGACCCGGCCGCAGCGCTGACATCCACCGAGATCACCCCGCTGCTGGAGCAAGTGCACACGTGGGGCGTGCTCGAACGCAGCTACGACGGCAGTCGCGCCTCAACTCTCGCGGAGTACCGGAACCGTCATTTCGTGTACCAGTTCAGTCAGGCCGGCTACCTGGCCTTCCGCGCCGTCGAGGATCTGCTCGGTGCCCGGCTCGAGGATGCGACGCTGTCTCGACTGGCACTGCCGGATCTCCTCGCCGATCTCGAGGAGCTCGCCGAAGCCAACCGTCGCGGCGACGGGGATCTCATCTACCGCAAGCTCGCCCGGCTGGACTCCACGCTCACCGACATGGCGGCACGGGCGGCGCAGTTCTATCTCATGCTCGGCGACCTGGTGCGCACCACCGAGATCACGCCCGAGGCGTTCCTGGCACACAAGGACGCCCTGTTGAGCCACATGCGCGAGTTCAGCTCCGACCTGGCGCGGTACGCACCGAAGCTGCGCGCGGCCATCGAGGCGGTCGAGGCCACCGGCATCGCGTCCCTCATCGCGCGGGCGGCGGCCAGCGACGATCGCGTCTTCCTCTCCCGCGAGGAACGCGAATCCGATTGGAACGCACGCTGGTCGGGCCTGGCCCAGTGGTTCGTCGGGGTGTCGGGTCCCAGCGAGTCGGATCGTCTGAGGGAGGGGACGATGAGCGCGATCGCCGCGGTGTTGTCGCTGTTGCGCCGGGTCACGGAGACCCGGCGGGGCGGCGTGAGCCGCGAGAGTCAGCTGCGGCACCTCGCCGGGTGGTTCGCTGCCACTCCCGACGAGGATTCGGCGCACGCCCTGTTCCAGCTCGTCTTCGACCTCGGACGCCCGCGGCACCTGTCGATGGTGCATCCGGATGCCGACATCATCCCCGACTCGCGGTCGTGGTGGGACGCGACGCCCGTCGAGATCTCGCGCACGCTCGCCGAGACCGGTCGCGCCGCGCAGCCGGGCATGCCGTCGCGGGTCCAGCGCAACGAGGGCAGCATCCGACGACTTCGCGAGGAACAGTTGGCAGCTCAGCGTGCCCGCGCCGTCGCGGCGTCGTCGCTGGCCGCGTCCGGAGCCTACGACCGGGTCCTCGACGCCGACGAGACCGACGTGCTGCTGAGCCTGCTCAATGCCGCGCTCACCGCGCGAGTGCCGGTCAGTGGCACCGTGCCCAGCTCGACGGGGTCGGAGAACGGTGTCCGGCTCACGCTGCGCCCGCACGGCGAGACGACGGTGGTGCAGACCGTCCGTGGCCGGCTGCATCTCGACGGACTGCAGGTGAGCGTGCAGTGAGGTCTCGTTCCGTCTCGCCGCTGGACCTCGACTCGTACCAGCGGGCCGCCCGGGTGATCCTGTCGAATCACCTGGTGACGCAGACGTATCCCGACCGACTCGCGCTGCCGCTGCTGCGGCGGTGGGCCACCGAACTGCGCGACGACCTGCTCGACCTGTTCGGATATCGGCTCGAGGTCACCGAGACCACCGCCCGCCTGTTCACCGTCGCGGACCGACTCGAATCGGGAATCCCGGCACGCACCGCCAACGACCGGACGTTCGACCGGCACCGCTACGCCTACCTCGCCTTGGCGCTCGCGGCGCTCGGCCGGGCCGGCAACCAGATCACCCTGTCGGAGTTGGCCGACCACGTCGCCGCCGAGGCCGCGCAGGTGCCCGGCGTGACGCTGTCCACCGACCGGGCCGCCGACCGCGACGCGTTCGTCGATGCCGTCGGCTGGCTCGCGGCCCGCGGCGCGATCGTCCTCGCCGACGGCGACGCCGGCGGCTGGGCGTCCAATCCCGATGCGGGCGAGGCTCTCTACGACATCGACCGGTCGGTCGTCGTCGCCTTGTTCCGTCCGCCCCGCGCACTCCAGCACCTGACCTCGGTCCGGACGTTGCTCTCGGGTGAGAAGGCACCGCAGGACGACGACCTGATCGGCCTGCGCACCGGAGATCCCCGCGAGACCGCACGGCGGATGCGACGGGCCCTCGTCGAGCGGCCGGTGGTGTACGCGGACGAACTGACCGACGACGAGCGACTGCAGCTCGCGCTGCCCCGCACCGCCGCCGATGTCGAGGAGCTGACCGGACTGGTCGCCGAACGCCGGGCCGAGGGGATCGCGATGATCGACCCGTCGGGCCGCATGTCCGACATCCGGTTCCCGAGCACCGGCACCGTCTCCCAGGTCGCGCTGCTGCTCGCCGGCGAGATGGCCGATCGGGTCCTCGACCTCGACGCGCCCGGTCTCCCGCGCCGCCCGCTGCCCGAGTCGAACCAGCGCGAGGTGATCGCCCGACTCGACGCGGCCATTCCGAGCGCGGGAATCTTCGAGGAGCTCGCCGAGCACATCGATCCTGCCGACCACGACGACGACACCGACGAAGGCGATCGACCCGAGCCGGCGTTGTACTCGATGCTGGACGACGCCTGGATCGCGGCGGCCGTCGACGAGTTGGTGCTGCGCTTCGGGCGCACCTTCGCGGCGCAGTGGCAGGCCGACCGGCAAGGATTGAAGCGCAATGCGATCGCACTGCTCCATCGCCTGCAGTTGATCCGGGTGGTCGACGGTGGTGTCCTGGTGCTGCCGACGATCGCGCGGTTCCGCGGCGTCGTGGTCAACATCCGGGACCGCACCGCCCAGTCCGAGCTGTTCGACGAACCCGTTCCCAGCGAATCCCACGAGAACGCACCCGTAGAGAAGTAGAGGCATCTTTCGCATGGCACACGCGCGCTTCAAGCCGACCCGCGCCGGGATCGTCAACCTGTGGGACTACCGCGACCAGGAGTTCTCGTTCGCGGACGGGCGTCTCGTCCTGCGTGGACCCAACGGTTCGGGCAAGACCAAGGCGCTCGAGGTGCTGTTCCCGTTCGTCTTCGACGGCCGCATCGAGCCGCGCCGCCTGAACCCGTTCGCGGGTGAGGAACGCACGATGAAGTCGAACCTGCTGTATCGAGGCCAGGATTCGGCGCATTCGTACGTGTGGATGGAGTTCGCGCGCGGCTCGCAGGACGACCCGGAGGCCGTCACGGTCGGAATCGGAATGCGCGCGAGCCGCCAGAACGACAAGGTCACCCGCTGGTACTTCGTCGCGGAAGGCCGCGTCGGCGTCGACTTCTCCCTCCTCGGTAGCGACGACCGGCCGCTGACCAAGAAGCAGCTCGCGGAGCAGCTCGGCAGCGACGCCATCACCGACCGTCCTGTCGACTACCGAGCCGCCATCGACGCCCGGCTGTTCGGGCTGGGCACCGAACGCTACGACCAGCTCATCAACCTCATCCTGACCCTGCGCCGCCCGCAGCTGGCCAAGAACCTCGACCCGAAGGGGCTGTCGCAGGCCCTCACCGACGGCCTGCGCCCCCTCGACGAGCAGCTGGTGCTCGAGGCGGCGCGTTCCTTCAGCGACATGGAGGAGGTGAGTCGCGCGCTCGAGGGTCTCGCCGCCGCCGACCAGGCCGCGCACAGCTTCGTGACGGTGTACTCGAAGTACCTGAGCCAGCAGGCCCGTACCGACGTCGAACAGGTCTCCCGGCGCATCGAGTCGGTGGAACGAGCGAAGACCGTGCTGGACGAGGCCGTCGCACTGCAGACGTCCCGGCAGGAGGAGCGGCTGCTCGCCGAGGGTCGGTTCACCGCCGCCGAGCGCGCCCTCGAACAGGGCCGCGCCGACCTCGAGACGCTGCAGCGGTCCGGGGCCTACGAGGGCAAGCAGCAGCTCGACGACCTGGCTGCCGCCGTCGCACAGCTCAAGTTGTCCACCGAGCAGCAGGCCGACAAGGCACGCCGGGCGCAGGCGACGCTCGAGCAGCGCACGGACGAGGCCACGCGGGCATCGGATTCGGTGAAGCGGGCGACTGCCGAGCTGGTGCGCGCCGAGGAGCAGCTGGCCGAGGCCGCCGAGCAGGCCGGCATCGTCTGGAGCCCGCTGCCCGACGGGGCGCGGTCGGACCAGATCACCACCGCGGTCCGTGGACACGCCGAGGAACGCGATGGCGACGTCCGCGCGGTCCGGGCGGCGCTCGCCACGGTCGACAAGGCCGGCACCGAACGAGCGCGGGCCGATCGCGCCGCCGACAAGGGCCGCGAACTGCTCGAGGCGGCGCAGGCGGCGGTCGCCGAGGCCGAGGCCACGGTCGCGTTGGCGCGGGCCGATTGCGCCGCCGCGCTGCGGGCCTGGTGGACCGAGCATTCGGCGGAGTACGCCTCGATCGGGGTGACCGCCGACGTGTTCTCCGCGCTGGACACCGCGCTGTCGCTGGCCGGCGAGGACGACTCCCCCAGCCTCACCACGGTGCTGCACGAGCGGACGCAGTCCGCCCTCGACGACCAGCGCGCGCGGCGGCGGCACGCCGTGACCGAGCAGGCCGCGGCCACCGAACGGATCGCCGCGCTGCGCGCCGACCGCGATCGCGTCGCGGCCGAGAAGGACGATGCCCCTGCGCGATTCGCGTTCCGTACCGGCGATCGGAGCGAGCTGTCCGGGGCCCCGCTGTGGCGGCTGGTGCGCTTCGCGGACGGCGTCGAGCCCGCGGTGGCCGCGGGCGTCGAATCCGCGCTGGCCGCCGCGAACCTGCTCGACGGCTGGGTGTCGGCCGGAGACAGTGCGCAGCCGGACGCCGAATCCGAGCAGTTCCTGGTGCCACTGTCCGAGGCCCTGCGGCCGCAGGGCCCGACCCTGGCCGACGTCCTCGAGGTGGAACCCGATGCCGGAGTCCCGGAGGAGGTGGTGCAGGCGATCATCGAGTCCATCGCGCTCGACGGCGCCGGCGCCGCGAGCGCCGGCGCCGTCGGAGTAGGGGTGGACGGCCGGTTCTGGCAGGGCGTGCAACGCGGCCGCCACGTCAAGGCGGACGCCGAGTACATCGGCACGACCGCACGGAAGCGGCGCCGAGCACAGCGGATCGAGGAGATCGCACAGGAAATCACCGAAACCGAGGCGCGGCGCGACACCGCCCACGCCGAGGAGTCCGAGACGACCGCGCTGCTCGACCGGATCTCGACCGCCGGGAAGTCGCTTCCCCGCACGTCCGGGGTCCTCGCCGCGATCAAGAAGCTCACCGAAGCCGCCGGCGCGCTCCGCAGCCGGTCCGAGTCCACCGCGAGCGCCGGCGAGGAACTCGATCATGCGATCGCGGACCATACCGCCAAGGACAAGGAGCTCCGCGCGGTCGCCGTCGCACATCGCATGTCGCACCAGGCGCGCGACATCGACGCCGTGGCGGCCTCGATCCGGCACTTCGAGAGTCGGGGCGAGCAGCTGCTGCGCTGCCGTCGCGAGCAGGAGAAGGAACTCGAACTCCACCGGGAGGCCGTCGACCGGCTCGAGGAGGCCCGCGGTAACACCGAGGAGTTCGTCGAGGAGGCTGCAGTCGCGGAGGAAAACTACGCGCAGCAGATCTCGCGTCTCGAGACGCTCCGGGAGGCCCTGGGCTCGAGCGCCGAGCAGATCGATGCCGACCTCGAGCAGGTTCGCGCCCGGATCGAGGTCTGCAAGACCGAGCAGCGATCCGCACGCAAGGCCTACGACGCGGCCGTCGAGCAGATCGGCAAGGCCGAGGGCGCCCACAGCGCCGCAATCGAGGCGCTGCGCAGCGCGCTGACCGAGACGCGCACCGATGTCGACCGCCTCGCACCCTATGCGCGACGCGATCTACTCGATCTTCTCGGCGTCGAGGGCTCGCACTCGTGGCCCCAGAGCAGTGCCGCGTGGCTCACAGCCGACCAGCTGGTGTACCGGATCGCGACGGAGGGCGACGTGGAATCGCCGATCCTGCCGCCCGAGGTGGACGCGCTGTACCGCGCGATGGATGCGGCGACCGCCTCGGTGAAGACCAGCGAGAACGCCAAGAAGGCCACCCGCTCGGCGCTCACCGCGGCGCTGCAGGACTTCGACGCCCAGCTCGCGGCGGCCGGACAGGACTATCGCCTGCAGTGGGACGCACCGGACGGTCTGACAGTGGTCCGCGTGCAGGACGACCAGGGCTACTCGTCGATCGGCGAGTTCGCGACCCGGATCGCCGCGGCCCGCCAGGACCAGGAGGTACTGCTCACGGACTCCGAGCGCCGCATCCTCGAGGACGCTCTGCTCACCGGACTGGCACAGCAGATCCACGAGCGCACCGCCGACGCCCGCGACCTGATCGCCCAGATGGGCGCGGAGATGCGCGAGCGGCGCATGTCGTCGGGCAGCACGATCGGCGTGCACTGGGTCCTCGCCGACAACCTCGACGACAGCTCGCGAGCCGTGTCCAAGCTCCTCGACCGGGCCCCGTCGGCCCTGAGCGCCGACGAACTGGCGACCGTCCGGGCGCACTTCGCGGCTCAGGTGCGGATCGCCCGCGCCGCCCATCCCGAGCGGTCGTACCCGGAGATCCTCGCCGCCGCGCTCGACTACCGACGGTGGCGGGTGTTCTCCTTCACACTGATCGGCGGCGACGGCAGCGAGGACCGCCTCACCGTCGCCCGGCACAGCGCACTGTCCGGCGGTGAACAGTCGGTGTCGCTGCACCTGCCGCTGTTCGCCGCGGCACACGTGATGCTCTCGTCGGCCGATCCGCACTCACCGCGCCTGCTCGGCCTGGACGAGGCGTTCGCCGGTGTCGACGACAACGGCCGCAGCGAACTGCTGGGGCTGAGCGTCCAGTTCGACCTGGACCTGTTCATGACCGGATACGACCTGTGGATCACCTACGGCGGTGTGCCGGGGTGCGCACACTACGACCTGGCGCACTCGACCGCCGAGCAGAGCGTCAGCGCCGCGCTGCTGGTGTGGTCCGGCGGCGAACTGCTGGCCGAGCACGACGGCAGTGATCTGGCCCGGGCACTGGGGTCACCGATGCGGCGACGCGTCCCGGCCACCGCGGAGGGCGGCCTCGAATTCGCCGAGGTCTAGTCGGGCGAATGCGGCTCACCGGGCGGGGAGAAGACGAATCCGACCGGTGGCCGTCATCGTCGAATGAACCCTTTACCAGCGAATTATCGGCATGTCCCGTACCGACACGCCGATCGTTTTGTGATCTGCGCCACAACCCGAGCCCAGAGTGACCCTCGCCTCTATGACTTGAACATTCCGTGTAACGGCCTGTTATCTGGTTGTGACATTGCCGTGACCACCGAGTGATCTTCGGTCTCGATCTCGTAGACCACTGCCGATTCTACCGGTGCTCACGCCCGACGTGGCTGCCCCGTTGCAGCCCCAAGCCGGAGCAGAGCCTTGCACACCTCCCCTGAATGCACTTCCGAAAGCACGCCCGACCAGACGACGTCCACCCCACGTAGCCTTATGTCACGAGTCCGCATCGCCGGTCTCGCCACCGCGACCGTCGCCGGACTGTGTGTCGGCAACCTCGCGATCGGACCAATCGCATCCAGCTCAGCAGAGACCCTGCCGACACCGGCCGCAGCGGTGCAGTTCCTCGACACGACCAACCTGCGGAAGGCGCTCGACCTTCCCGAATCGACCTCCGCGGCGGCCCCCGTCGCCCAGGCCCGTGTCATGCCGGCCCTCGGGTCGGCCGATCCGGCCGCGCCGCCTGCACCGGCGGCCGCGCCGGTCGCCCCCCCGGTCGCACCGGCGCCACCCAGCCCCGCATCGGTCACCCTCGACGAGCTCGTGAGCATCGTTCCGCAGGTGGCGCCCGACCAGCTCGCACAGTACGTCGCGCCGCTCAACGAGGCGCTCGCCAAGGCGGGGATCGACACCCCCGTCCGCAAGTCCGCCTTCATTGCCCAGCTCGTCGTCGAGTCCGACTCCTTCCGTACGTTCGAGGAGTACGCCTCGGGCCGCGCCTACGAGGGCCGTGCAGACCTGGGCAACTTCGCGCCCGGCGACGGCGAGCGGTACAAGGGTCGCGGCGCGATCCAGGTGACCGGCCGGCACAACTACCAGAGCGTCAGCGACTACCTCGGCATCGACTTCGTCGCACACCCCGAGTTGATGGCAACGCCGGAGAACGCGTTCGAGACCGCCGCGTGGTACTGGCAGTCCCGCAACCTCAACGCCACGGCGGACACCGCCGGCATCGAGCAGGTCTCGCGGGTCGTCAACGGCGGAACCCACGGCCTGCCGCAGCGCATCGACAGCTTCATGCGGGGACTCGCCGTCCTCCACTGACCCACCCATGAACGAAGCCCTCTTCCGACTACGAACGGGGGCTTCGTTCGTTCCGTGAGTAGGCGCTCCGCCCCCGGGTGGGTAACACCCTCGCTTGAAAGTTCGGTCAACCGAACTCTATAGTGCGTATACGCGAACCGACGTGGTCGGTGCTCGCGGAATGCCCCGGAGAATTCAGCGAGCGGAGTCCAGTGAGCACCGAGACCGACGCATCCGCCGCACGGCGACGCAAGGGCGGCGGTCTCCGCTCCGCCGCCCTGCTCGGGCCGGCGTTCGTCGCCGCCATCGCCTACGTCGACCCCGGCAACGTCGCGGCGAACCTCACCGCGGGCGCGAAGTACGGCTACCTGCTGATCTGGGTGCTGGTCCTCGCGAACGCCATGGCCGTGCTGATCCAGTACCTGTCGGCGAAGCTGGGCCTGGTGACCGGACGGTCGCTGCCCGAGATGCTGGGCCAGCGCCTCCGCAAGGGCAACCGCCGGGCCTTCTGGCTGCAGGCCGAGGTGATGGCGGCGGCCACCGACCTCGCCGAGGTCATCGGCGGCGCCATCGCCCTTCATCTCCTGTTCGGCCTGCCCCTGTTCGTCGGCGGTCTCGTCACCGGCGTGGTCTCGATGGTCATCCTGTCGATCCAGTCCCGCCGTGGACAACGCACGTTCGAATTCGTGGTCATGGGCCTGCTCGCGATCATCACGATAGGGTTCCTCACGGGCCTCGCGTTCACCGATGTGTCGGGCAAGGAGGCCGTCGCCGGACTCGTCCCCCGATTCGAGGGCGCCGAGACCGTCCTCCTCGCGGCGAGCATGCTCGGTGCGACGGTCATGCCGCACGCCATTTACCTGCACTCCGCGCTGGCCCGAGATCGCCACGGCGCCGCCGGACACGGGCCCCGTCTGCGTCGACTGCTGCGTGTGACCCGCTGGGATGTCTCCGGCGCCCTCATCATCGCGGGCGGCGTCAACATCGGCATGCTGCTGCTCGCCGCGTCCGCCCTGCGCGGCGTCCCCGGCACCGACAGCATCGAGGGTGCTCACGCCGCGATCCAGGCGGCGCTGGGCCCCGGTGTCGCGGTGGTGTTCGCGATCGGACTGCTCGCCTCCGGTCTGGCCTCGACCTCGGTGGGGTGCGCTGCCGGATCCGAGATCATGCACGGACTGCTGCACGTGCGGATCCCCGTCCTCACCCGCCGGGTCGTGACGCTCATCCCCGCACTGATCGTGCTCGGGATCGGGGTCGATCCCACGTATGCACTCGTCATCAGTCAAGTCGTGCTGAGCCTGTGCATCCCGTTCGCGCTGGTGCCCCTGGTGCGGATGACGTCGGATCCCGAACTCATGGGGCCCGAGCGCAACGCGTCGGCGACGACCGCGCTCGCCTGGGTGTCCGCGGGTCTGATCATCGCCCTCAACGTGGCCCTGCTGTGGCTCACCGTCACCGGATCCGGCTAGGCCGCGGGCCGCTCACGGCAGCGTCCACACCACCGTCGTCAGGAGCCAGAACACCGCGGCCGCGAGGGTGAGGAAAGCCACCGACACCACGAGGCCGAGAGTGTCGATCCGCCGGTCGGTGTGGTCGCCGGGTTCGAGCCAGAAGTGCAGCGCGCGCGTGACGATCGGCATCACGACCCACGTGAGCAGGCCCACCGACGCGATGTTGCCGATCAGCAGGCTCAACCACAGCGGCGCCGCGGGCCACACCTCGTCGATCGTGATCGTCAGCACCACGACCAGCGGATAGAGACCGACGAGCACCGACATCGCGGTCTTCCAGGACGGCACGGGCGCGACTGCGCCACCGGGAGACGGGAACCACGACCCGTACGGGTTCGGAATGGGTCGCAGGCTGAAGTCCCGGAACTCTCGCCCCTCCGCGAGCAGCGTGGCCCGCTCCGGCGACCCGAGCCAACGGTCCAGGTCGGTCTGCGAGTCGAACGTGAACAGGATCGYCCATTCGTCCTGGACACCCGGGATCGGCGCATGCAGTTCGGAGCCCCGGAACCCCGGGAAGCGCTTCTCGGCCTCGGTGATTCGCCGCTGCCACGACAGGAACTCCTGCTCTCGACCGGGCACCGGCGGATGTGCCACGACGACGGTCACCGTCTCCCGAGCCTCGTCGTCGACGAGCACGTGTTGGGTGGGCTCCCGCTCGAACAGCGGGCCGGCGCGGGAGACGAGGTCGCGGCGGTGTTCGCTGCCCAGCCAACGTTGCAGATTGGCCACCGAGTCGAACCGGTAGACGACCGACCACTCGTGCCCACCGTCCGCGGGCCGGGCGATCTCCGTCCCAAGGAATCCGTCGAATCCTGCTGCCGCCGTGTCGACTTCGTGCTGCCAGCGCCGAAAGTCCGGCTCGCGGCCGGACCGGAGCACGTGGGTGACCACCACGGTCGCCGGGGCGCGACGTGGCGATCCGGCATCCGAGGCGACCATCGCGGTGACGGCTCAGTAGGGGTGCTTGTCGGACTTCTCGGACCACACCGCGTACGCGGCCGCCCCCAGATCCTGACGCACCTGTTCCATCTTGATGGATCGCTCCCCGTACGGACGGGTGAAATCGTCGTACTGGAACGCATCGTCGAACCCGATGGCGGTGGTCGCGGCCAGGTCGCTCGCGAAGTACATCGCGTCCAGGCGGGACCAGTAGATCGCGCTCATGCACATCGGGCACGGAGCACCGCTGGTGTAGATCTCCATCCCCATCAGCATCCGGGCGCGCTCGGGAACACGATCCGGTGAGCCCTCGGGGCGCGGAACCAGTTTCAGCGTCGACTGGTCGAGATGCTCGGCCGCGATGCTCGGAGCCTCGGCATTGAGCACCAGGACCGCCTTGCGGATCGCCTCGATCTCCCCGTGCGCGGTGACGTCACCGGTCAACAGCACCCGGTTCTGACCGCGCGCCACGATCTCACCGTCCTGGGAGATCACCGCGCCGAAGGGGCCACCCCAGTTGTTCGTCACCGACTCGATCGCGAGCCGGCATGCCTCGTTCATGAGTTCGTCTGGTGTCATGGCCGTTTCGCCTCCGGAGCGTCGCAGTACCCCTTCCCACAATTTACCGAGCCGGTGAGCCTCACCACACGACTTCGGCGCCGATCAGGGACGCGAACTGCCCAAATGCGCCGTTCCCGGCACCGCCTCGCGACCGCCGACGACCTGACACCGCAGCGCTCCGGGTGTGTACTGGGTACACCCGCTGCCGATCGAGCCGAGGTGAGCGCAGATGCCGGTCTGGCGATTGCGAGACTTCCAGAACGACGACCTGGATCAGGCGATTCAGGTATGGGACCAGAGCCGGTCCCCCGGGTCCCCCGAGCCCGTCTTCACCCTCGCCGAGGTGATGGCGGCCGCACGTGCCGGTCAACCGGCCGTGGTGGCCGCCGTCGGCGACGAACTCGTCGGCATGGCTGTCGCGCAGGTCCACGGCGAACGCGCGTGGATCCTGCTGGTCGCGCTCGGATCCCGCTGGCGCAACCGCGGCATCGGCAGCGCGCTGCTCGCCAACCTGGAACGTCGGCTGCGCAGCGCCGGCGCCCATCGGATCTCGGCGGTCCTTCCGGAGGCCGCGACCGGGTCCGCCGCGTTCGAACACTCCGGGTACCTCCGCCGCGACGGACTGGTCTACTACGAACTGCTCGAGCCCCTCGGCCCGGACAAGACTCTGCTGAGCGAACTGGGTGGCCGGGTGATGCCGAACGGGTTGTGGCAGACGATGTCCGGAATGGAGGACGTCAAGGCGGTCATCGAGCGGCGGATCGTCTCGCCGCTCGAAAACCCGGACCTTGCAGACCAGTACGGCGTCCAGCCGCCGAAGGCGGTCATCCTCTTCGGCCCGCCCGGTACCGGAAAGACCAGCTTCGCCAAGGCCATCGCGTCCCGGCTGGACTGGCCGTTCGTGGAACTGTTCCCCTCCCGCCTGGCCGCGACGTCCGAGGGCGGCCTGGCGGCGTCGCTACGCGAGGTGTTCGCCGACCTCGCCGAACTCGACGAGGTCGTGGTGTTCATCGACGAGGTCGAGGAGATCGCCAGTGCCCGAACCGGACTCGCCACCAGCCCGGCACACGGCGTCACCAACGAACTCCTCAAGCTGATCCCGGCATTCCGGGAAGCGGAGCGTCGGTTGATGGTGTGCGCGACCAACTCGGTCCATTCACTGGACTCCGCGTTCCTGCGTCCCGGCCGATTCGACTACGTCATCCCCGTCGGACCGCCCGACGCGCCCGCACGCCGCGCCGTGTGGCAGCGCTACCTGGGCGCGTCAGCTGTCCACGTGGACCTCGACCGACTGGTCGAGGCCAGCGAACTGTTCACCCCCGCCGACATCGAGTTCGCCTCCCGGAAGGGCTCGCAGGCCGCGTTCGAACGCGAGGTGTCCGAACGCTCGGGCCGGCCGGCCACCACCGAGGACTACCTCGCGGCGATCGCCGACACCCGGCCGACACTGACCACCGAGATCCTCACCGAGTTCGAGGAGGACCGGGAACGATTCACGCGGCTGTGACCGCGCTCAGCGCAGGTCGACGCCCAGCAGCGCGTCGACCGCCGCCGCGAGTGCGGCCGGCGCGGACTCGTCCGGTCCACCGTGATCGAGTGCCCGGCGGGCCCAGCCGTCGATCGCATCGAGCGCCTTGGGCGTGTCCAGGTCGTCCGCGAGATGCTGCCGCACCCGGGCGATCGTGTCCTCCGCCGAGGGTGCGGACTCGACCACAGCGGCCTTGCGCCACAAATCCAGCCGGGCCTGCGCCTCGGCGAGCACCTGGTCGGTCCACGCCCGGTCGGTCCGGTAGTGGCCCGACAGCAGACCGAGCCGGATCGCGGCCGGATCGACACCCTCACCGCGCAGCTTCGAGACGAACACCAGGTTGCCGCGGCTCTTCGACATCTTCTCGCCGTCGAGCCCGATCATGCCCGTGTGCACGTAGTGGCGCGCGAAACGCTCCGTGCCCGTGGCGGATTCCGCGTGGGCCGCCGAGAACTCGTGGTGCGGGAAGATCAGGTCGCTGCCGCCGCCCTGGACGTCGAAACCGGACCCGATGCGGTTCAGCGCAATTGCGGCG
Source organism: Rhodococcus sp. TAF43 (assembly GCF_052113525.1). NCBI lineage: Bacteria > Bacillati > Actinomycetota > Actinomycetes > Mycobacteriales > Nocardiaceae > Rhodococcus > Rhodococcus sp. TAF43. The sequence goes on along the minus strand of NZ_JBFRDL010000007.1, from coordinate 86,720 downwards.
CACTCGATGTGCCAGCCGGGACGGCCTGGACCGAACGGCGACGGCCACGACGGCTCGCCGGGGCGCTGCGCGCGCCACACCAGGGCATCCAGCGGATCCTGCTTGCCCGGGCGGTCGGGGTCGCCGCCACGCTCGGCGAAGAAGTGTTCCATGGTGGCGCGGTCGTAGCCGGACTCGTACCCGAACTGCGCGGTGGCGTCCGCCCGGAAGTACACGTCGGGGTACTCGGGGTCGTCGACGATGTACGCCGCACCGGATGCGACGAACTTCTCGACCAGCTCCACGACCTCGTTGATCGATTCCACCGCGCCGATGTAGTCGCGCGGGGGCAGCACCCGCAGCGCCTCCATGTCCTCACGGAACAGCGCAGTCTCCCGCATGCCGAGCACGATCCAGTCCTCGCCGTCGCGTGCGGCCCGCTCGAACAGCGGGTCGTCGACGTCGGTGACGTTCTGGACGTAGTGCACATCGTGACCGGCGTCCCGCCAGATCCGGTTCACCAGGTCGAACGTCAGATAGGTCGCGGCGTGCCCGAGGTGGGTCGCATCGTACGGCGTGATGCCGCACACGTACATCTTCGCCACCTGACCGGGAGTGACCGGCCGGACTTGCCGGTCCGCGGTGTCGTAGAGCCGGAGGGCCGGGCCCTGACCGGGCACGGACGGGACAGCGGTATCGGACCAAGACTGCATGGGCACGAGCCTAGTGGACCGGTGTTTCCGTACTCGCAGCCGCCGCAGATCGCTGGAATGCTGTTGTAATGAATATATGCTCGTCCTAGGATGGGAGTGTGACCAGGACAAATCCCCGGCGCTACGACTCCCCGTTACGCCAGGAGATGGCCGGGCGAACCCGCGATGCCGTGCTCGCGGCGGCAACACGACTGTTCGTCCAGCGTGGGTGGTCCGGTACGTCGATGCGCGACGTGGCGGCCGAGGCGGGGTGCGCGATCGAGACTGTGTACAGCAGCGTCGGCAACAAACGCGCACTGCTGAAGGTCGCGCTCGACATCGCCGTAGTCGGTGACGACGATCCGGTGCCGCTACTCGACCGCGCCGAGTTCCGCGCCATCGGCCAGGGCGGTCTCGCCGAGCGTGCCGCGGCGACCGGCCGATTCACGGCCTGGATCTTCCGACGGACCGCGCATCTCGACCGCGTTCTGGCTCATGGCGCGTCCAACGACGCCGAACTCGCCGAACTCCTCGCGAAGAACCACGCCGACCACCGTGACTCGGTGGAGGCCCTGGCCACCGCGTTGGCTCGTAGACCAGTGACAGCGACCGAGATCGACGGGCTGACCGCGGTGCTGAGCAACGAGGTCTACCTCCGGCTCACGGATGGGTCCGGATGGTCCGACCAGCACTACGAAACCTGGGTGGCCGAGACCGTCGTCCGGCTGCTCGACCTTTCTGAGGAGTAGCCATCATGAACGCCGGAACAGACCTCGAAGGACCGGCTGACACCCGTGTCATGGGAATCGTGCACTCCGCTCTCCGGCGTGATCTGGCCCGAGCGCGGGACACGCTCACGAGCTGGCCCGCGCCCTTCGATGCGCAACGTATCGCGATCGCGGACCACCTGCTGTGGATGATGAAATTCCTCCATCACCACCACGAATCGGAGGACAACCACCTGTACCCGCTCGTCCGGCTGCGCAACCAGAAGGCGTACCCCCTGCTCGACGAGATGAACGCCGACCACCGGTCCATCGTCCCGGCGATGCAGCGCGTGGAGGAAGTGGCCGGCGCATACCGTGATTCGGCGGAGGCAAAGGATGCCACCGTTGCAGCGATCGACCGGCTGAGCGAGCTGTTGCTGCCGCACCTCGAGCGTGAGGAGCGTCAGATGATGCCGATCGTGTCGGCGACGATCACCGAGGCCGAGTGGCGGGAGTGGGACGAGGAATTCAACATCAAGCCGCTCGGTCCGATCGAGTTGTTCGACGAGGGGTTGTTCATCGTGGACGACGCCGAGCCGGACGACCGGCGGGCCATCGTGCAACTCGTGCCGGCGATCCCGCGCTGGCTGATGCTCCACGTGATGATCAAGCGCTACCGGCGGGCGGCGTTCCGACGGTGGCGATCGGCGGAGTTCTCCCCACTGAAGTCACCACTCGGCGGCCGCCACGAGGTGACGACCTCGGCGTCCCCGGAGGCGGTCTGGAACGTGCTCGCCGACGTGACCCGAGTCCGCGAGTGGAGTCACGAGTGCCACGCCGCACGGTGGCTCGACGGGGTTTCGGCCGCATCGGTCGGCGCGCGGTTCCGGGGCAGCAGCAAGGCCGGATTCGTGCGATGGAGCCGAACGTGCACCGTCACCGAACTCGACGCTCCCCGCCAGATGGTGTGGGTGACAGACGGCGGAATCTACGGCGACAACACCGAATGGCGGTTCGTGCTCGAGCCGACGGATTCGGGAACCCGGATCGTGCAGTCCTATCGAATCATCAACCTGCCGACCTGGTTCGACCGGACGATTTCGCTGACGGTGCCTGCCCACCACGATCGCAGTGACGCACTACAAGGTGACCTGGTTCGGCTGGCACGACTGGCCGATCGGGAGGACGCGTCGCGAATCGGCCCGAACTGAGCGTCGGATACCGCTGGAACCGTCGGAACCGTTGGAACGACTAGAACGCGGGCCAGGGAATGGGCCGGGATCCGACGGGATGTGGCATCACCGGTGCCGCGACCAGCGCCCGCGCACGGTCGCGGAGAGCGTCGACCTCACGGGCCGTGATGTGCCGGGCGAGGACGGCCGGGAACACCTCGCCCTCGAGCCGCTCCGCGAACCCGGCCACGTCGGCCATCAGGTCGTCCCCGATCGGCGAGCCCGCCCAGCCCCACAGGACCGTGCGGAGCTTGTTCTCCTCGTGCAGGCAGATGCCGTGGTCGACGCCGTACACCGACCCGTCGACCCCCTCGAGTGCATGCCCGCCCTTGCGATCGGCGTTGTTGAGCAGGATGTCGAGGACCGCCATCCGCTGCAGCCGGGGATCGTCGGCGTGGATCAACGCCACCTCGGTGCCCTGGACGTCGAGGGCACGCAGCACCTCGAAGAAGCCGGGCGGCACCTCCTCGGGAGGGCAGATGTCCACCAGATCGAGCTGCCCGCCCGACTCGGGGTGACGGTCCGGGGTCTCGACCCACTGCTGCACCATGCCGGGGCCGAACGGACCGTCGCGCAGGATCGTGCGGGGGATCACGCCCCAGCCCAGCTCCTCCGAGATCAGATACGACGCCACCTCGCGGCCCGCGAGCGTGCCGTCCGGGAAGTCCCACAGCGGGCGTTCACCCCGGATCGGCTTGTACACGCAGCGCACCGACCGGCCGTTCGTGGACGCCTCACACACCAGCGTCGCGTTACTCGCGTGGACGATCCGACCGACCAGCGTCAGTTCACCGTCCGCGAGCAGTTCGCGGGCCGCGGGATCCGACGGGTCGATCGACACCGCAGTCAGAGCTCTTCTCCGAACTCGACGGACGAATCGAATCCCGCAATCCGCCGGTATCCGTTGGTGCGAATGCAGACGTGGCCGTCCGCGGTGAGTGGCTCGCCACACAGCGGGCACGGGGCACGACCCGCGGCGACCACGCGCTCGGAGCGCAACGCGAACTCGCGCGCCTGGATCGGGGTGAGGAACACCCGCACGGCGTCGGGGCCCTCCTCCGCATCATCGAGGACGACCGATTCGTCGAACTCCGTCTCGCTGACCGCGAGCAGTTCGACGACGACGGACTCCGCCTCGGCATCCCAGCCGAGGCCCATCGTGCCGACCCGGAACTCGACGTCCAGCGGTGTCAGGAGCGGGCTGAGGTCACCGAGCTCGCCCGCCTCGGGCGGCACCGCGGTACCGAACCGCCGGTGGACCTCCTCGAGCAGGAGACCCATCCGATCGGCGAGCACCTGGACCTGCTGCTTCTCGAGCAGCACGCTCACCACCCGCGCGTCGTGCACGGCCTGGAGATAGAACGACCGGTCGCCGGGTTCGCCGACCGTCCCCGCAACAAATCGATCAGGGGTGCGAAAAACATGTATCGCGCGTGGCATTGCACCTCCTCGAATTCTGCGTACCGCTTCATTATCCGCCCTACTGTCCCAGCGGCCGATCATTGCCGACCTCACCGCCGGGCACCGACTCCTGCGCGTCGTGTTTCCCGCCGCCGGCGCCGTTCAGGCCGGCGAGGTCGCTCCCGGTGTCGTTCATCCGCAGGACGAACGGTCGRGTCGCCGTGTACCGCACGATGCTGATCGATGCCGGCTCGGTGACGATGCGCTGGAATCCGTCGAGGTGGCTGCCCACCGCGTCGGCGAGCACCGACTTGATCACGTCGCCGTGGCTGCAGGCGATCCACACGACGTCCCTGCCGTTCTCCTCGGCCAGGCGCCGGTCGTGTTCTCGCACCGCGGCCACCGCACGGGCCTGGACCTGCGCCAACCCCTCACCGCCGGGAAAGACGGCGGCCGACGCGTGCTGCTGGACCACCCGCCACAGGGGTTCCTCGACAAGGTCCTTCAGGCTCCGGCCGGTCCACTGTCCGTAATCCACCTCGGCCAGTCGCTCGTCGGTCCGCGGCGTCAGCCCCCGGTCGATCGCGAGCGGGGCGACGGTCTGCTCGCACCGCAGCAGCGGCGACTGCACGATCTCCGCGATCGCGACACCCGACAGCCGGTCGATGAGCCCCTTGGCCTGCTCGACCCCGACGTCGTCGAGTGCGACGCCCAGCGAACGACCGGCGAGGGTGCGCGAGGTGTTCGCCGTCGAACGTCCGTGTCGGAGCAGGATCACCGTCATGGGCTACAGCCTAATGGCGTCCCGCTCCGACACCGGTCACGTCGCCGAGACCACGCCGGTCGCGAGCAGTGCCAGCACGACGACACCGAGCACGATGCGGTAGCCGACGAACCAGTACATCGAGTGGTTCACGACGAAGCGGAGCAGCCAGGCGATCGAGGCGTACCCGATGGCGAACGCGATCAACGTCGCCACCAGCAGCTGCGGCCCGGACGCGATCAGCCCCTCCCCCTCCGGCTCGAATGCGTCGGGGAGACTGAACAATCCGGAGGCGACCACCGCGGGGATCGCGAGCAGGAACGAGTAGCGAGCCGCGGCCTCACGGGTGAGGCCGAGGAACAGGCCGGCGCTGATGGTGCCGCCGGAGCGCGAGACGCCGGGGATCAACGCGAGTGCCTGTGCGGAACCCATGATGATGCCGTCCCGGGCGCGCAGGTCCTCGATCGGCCGGGTCTTGCGCCCGTAGTACTCGGCGGCCGCGATCACGAGCGCGAAGACGATCAGCATCGTCGCGATCAGCCACAGGTTCCTTGCGCCGGTGCGGATCTGGTCCTTGAACAGGAAGCCGAGCACACCGACCGGAATGGTGCCGATGATGACGTACCAGCCCATGCGGTAGTCGAGGTCGCCGCGGTGCTCTGCATGGAACAGTCCGCGGAACCAGGCCGCCACGATGCGGCCGATGTCCCGGGCGAAGTACAACAGAACCGCGGCCTCGGTGCCGAGCTGTGTGACCGCGGTGAACGACGCACCGGCGTCGGTGCCGAAGAAGATCTCCGAGACGATCCGCAGGTGGCCCGACGACGAGATCGGCAGGAACTCCGTGAGCCCCTGCACCGCGCCGAGAACGATCGCCTGGAGCCAGGTCATGGCCTCCCCGATCACGCGAGGGACCCCGGGCCACTCGCGTCGAGTGAGGTGCGGCGGATCAGGTTGCGGGCATCCGTATTACACGCGTGTGGTCCAAGTTTCACCGGACAGACGGTACCCGGCGTGGCTGTACTCGGCGCGCCGTGCGCGCTACTAGTGTTCTTCACACCGGCGGGCGTTGTCCTGCCGGTGAAGTCAGCTGAAACATCCGGTGTCGAGACGTGGGCGGTTATGGAATACAGAGCGGTGGGAACGAGCGGTCTGCGCGTGTCGAGGCTCGGGCTGGGGACCCTGCACTGGGGTCGGGATACCGACGGTGACGAAGCTGCGGCACAGCTGTCCGCGTTCGTCGATGCCGGTGGCACCCTCGTCGACACCTCGCCCGCCTACGGCGACGGGAAGGCCCAGCGCCTGCTCGCGGAACTGCTCGATGACGTGGTGCCCCGCGAATACCTGATCCTCGGTGGTAGCGCCGGAATCAATCCGTACGCGCACAACGGGCAGCGCGTGGACTGTTCCCGCCGCGGTCTGCTCGCGCAGCTGGATTCGACACTGCGCGAACTCGGCACCGACCACCTCGACATGTGGCAGGTAGCGACGTGGGATCCGCTGACCCCGGTGGACGAGGTCGCGTCGGCTCTCGACCATGCGGTCAGCAGCGGCCGCGTCCGATATACGGGGGCCCGCGGCTACCTGGGCTGGCAGCTCGCGACCGCGGCGGGCTATCGCGGGCCGGGGCGACTGGTCGCGACCCAGGCCGAGTACTCGCTCCTCGCCCGCGGTGTCGAGGAAGAGCTGCTTCCCGCCGCGGCTCATCACGGCATCGGCGTGTTCGCCGCGGTTCCGCTCGCGGGCGGCGTCCTCACCGRCAAGTACCGGGACGGGATCCCGGCCGATTCGCGCGGCGCGGACGAGCAGCACGCCGCCGAGGTCCGCAGCTACCTCACGGAGTCCTCGGTCCGGGTGGTCGACGCGGTCCTCACCGCGGCCGACGGTCTGGGCACGTCACCGCTCGCGGTGGCACTCGCATGGGCGCGGGACCGGCCCGGTGTCGCGAGCGCGGTGGTCGGCGCACGAGATCTCGCCCAGCTCACCGGCGTGTTGTCCGCCGAGGAGCTCGAGTTGCCGGCGGCGATCGCATCGGCGCTCGACGACGTCAGCGCCTGATCGGTCGAGCGTCCAACTTTCGATTGATTCAGGGTGATTAGTGACGACAACGATCGCGAGGATAGGCTAACCTCGTAGCCGTTGTGTCTGACGAATGTCATCGTGAAGGAGATCACATGGACGTGCTCGACCAGGGTACCGAGGCCGGCGAGCTCGCCGGTTTCGCCGAGCGCATCAAGACCGAGACCGATGCGGCTCACCGCGCCACCGAGCAGTCCCGATTCGTGGGCGATCTCCTCGCCGGCAAGCTCACCAAGGAGGGCTTCGCGGCCCTACTGGCACAGACCTACCTCGTTTACGAGGTGCTCGAGCGCGCCGCCGACACCCACGTCGCCGACCCGATCGCTGCGCCGTTCATCGCTCCCGAGCTCGTCCGCCTGCCGGCCCTCGCGGCCGACCTCGAGTTCCTACTCGGCCCGGCCTGGCGYGACCAGCTGGTCGCGACTCCCGCGACCGCGGCGTACGTCGCGCGCCTCGAAGAGGTCGCCTTCACCTCCCCGGCCGACTTCGTCGCGCACCACTACCTGCGCTACATGGGTGACCTGTCCGGCGGTCAGATCATCCGACGCATGCTCGAGCGCGCGTACGGCTACGAGGTCGACGGCCTGCGGTTCTACATCTTCGACCAGATCGCCAAGCCGAAGGTGTTCAAGGACGAGTACCGCGCCAAGCTCGATCAGGCACCGCTGTCCGCAGACGAGCAGGCACGTTTCATCAGCGAGGTCAACCTCGCGTACGGCCTCAACGGCGGCCTGTTCGCCGATCTCGAGGCCGATATCGATCGCTACCTTGTGAAATGAGATCTGCGCTCTCCCGGCTCCTCGTCGTGGCCGCCTCGGCCGCGACCGTAGTCTCACTCGCGGCCTGCACGTCCGTCGCGACCGACGAAACCGCGCAGCACGGCCAGACCACCGCGGTGGTCGCCGACGCCGATCCACGACCGGTTGCGGACAGCCCGACCCCGCAACTTCCGGTCACGGTGCGCAGTTTCGACGGTGTCGACGTCACGATCAACGATGCCAGCCGGATCGTGACGGCCGACCGATACGGCACCCTGACCGAAACGGTGTTCGCACTGGGTCTCGGTGACAACGTCGTCGGTCGCGACACTGCATCCGGTTTCCCGGCCGCGAAGGACATCCCCAACATCACCCCCGGCGGACAGGCGATGAATGCCGAGGCGATCCTGAACCTGTCCCCGACCGTGATGCTGACCGACACCAGCATCGGCCCCAAGTCGGTACAGGATCAGCTCCGCGCTGCCGGGGTTCCGGTCGTCTACTTCGATCCCACCCGCACCCTCGAAGGTGTGCCGGGGCAGATCACCGCGGTGGCCGCGGCGTTGGGCGTGCCCGCACAGGGAGAGCAGCTCGTCGCACGGACCGAGCAGGAGATCGCCGACGCGAAGGCGTTGGTTCCTGCCGGTTCCGAGGCGCTGAAGATCGCGTTCCTCTACATGCGTGGTCCCTCGATCACGATGCTCGCCGGACCCGGTTCCGGTGCCGACTCGCTGATCGAGGCGCTCGGCGCCACGGACGCGGGCACCGCTTCGGGCCTGACCAGCGAGTTCGTCCCGATCACGAGTGAGGCCATGATCGCGGCGGCACCCGACGTCATGCTGATGATGAGCGGTGGCCTCCAATCCATCGGTGGAGTCGACGGCCTGGAGAAGGTTCCGGGTATCGCGCAGACTCCGGCCGGCCAGAACAAGCGGGTCGTGGACATGTCCGACACCATGCTGCTCAGCTTCGGCTCCAACACCGGCCAGGTGCTGGCGGCGCTGGCCGAGGCGATCTACCACCCCGACGCGGAATGAGTACCTCGGTAGCCAGCCGGCCCCGGGTGCGGCCCGGCACGGTCATCGTCGGGCTGGTAGTCCTGCTGGCCGTGCTGGCCCTCGCGTCGGCCTGCATCGGTCAGGTGCCGACCAGCCCGGCCGAGGTCCTGGGCAGCGTCCTGCACCGCATCGGGCTCGACATCGGACCGATGCCGTCGCATCCCAGCGGCGAGGTGACGCTGTGGCAGGTGCGGTTCCCGCGCGTGATCCTCGCGATCCTCGTCGGCGCGGCGCTCGGCTGCTCGGGAGCCCTCCTGCAGGGCGTGTTCTCCAACCCGCTCGCCGAGCCGGGCGTCATCGGCGTCTCGGCCGGCGCCGCGGTGGGTGCCAGTGCCGCGATCGTGCTGGGCGGCGCATTCACCGCCGGACCGGCCGTCGCGGGCTCCGCCTTCGTGGCGGGACTGATCACGACCACCCTCGTCTACCTCCTCGCCCGTTCCGGCGGCCGAACCGAGGTGGTCACCCTCGTGCTCACCGGCGTCGCGATCAACGCGTTCGCCGGAGGACTCATCGCGTTCTTCACGTTCGTCGCGAGCCCCGCTGCCCGCGACCAGATCGTGTTCTGGCAGATGGGCAGCCTCAACGGCGCCAGCTGGAACGCCGTCGCGATCGTCGCCCCGATGGCGATCGCGGGCATCGCCGCGTCGATGCTGATCGCCCCGAAACTCGACCTGCTCGCCCTCGGCGAGAGCGCGGCGCGGCACCTCGGTGTCGACGTCGAGAAGCTGCGACTGATCGCGATCGTGATCGTCGCGGTGCTGGTGTCGTCGGGCGTCGCGTTCACCGGCATCATCCTGTTCGTCGGCCTCGTCGTACCGCACGTGATGCGCATGCTCGTCGGCCCCGGGCATCGACTACTACTGCCCGCGAGCGTGCTCGGTGGCGCAGTGGTCCTGCTGGCCGCCGACCTCGGCTCCCGCACGCTCGTGGACAACGCCGACCTTCCGCTCGGCATGCTGACCTCGCTCGTGGGTGGACCGTTCTTCTTCTGGCTCCTGCGCCGCACCCGTTCCCGTCAGGGCGGGTGGGCGTGATGGGCTCGATGATCGACCGCACCCGAAGCCTGTTCGGCCGCGCCACCGACGTCCCCGCGCGCACCGAACGCGGCGCCGTGACGATGCGGGCCACCGGGATCAACGTCGAGCGGGGCGGACGCACCGTCCTCGACGGCGTCGATCTCACGGTCCGCTCCGGTGAGGTGCTCGCACTGGTCGGCCCCAACGGCGCCGGCAAGTCCACGCTGCTGGCGGCGCTGTCGGGCGACCAGGCGGTCGCGGCGGGCACCGTCGAACTCGACGGCAAGCCGCTCGGCGACTGGACACCGTCGGACATGTCGCGCCGGCGCGCTGTGTTGCCGCAGCAGCACACCGTGGGGTTCTCGTTCACCGCCCGCCAGGTGGTCACGATGGGGCGCGCGCCGTGGCAGCGCACCGGGCGGGACACCGACGACGACAAGGTCATCGACGAGTGCATGGACATCTGTGACGTCCGACACCTCGCGGACCGGCCGTTCAGCGTCCTCTCGGGCGGCGAGCGTGCGCGCGTCGCACTCGCCCGTGTGCTCGCGCAGGACACCGAGACCGCCCTCCTCGACGAGCCCACCGCGGCCCTCGACCTGGGTCACCAGGAGTCCGTGATGCGCATCGCCCGCGACCGGGCGGCCGACGGTGCCGCCGTTGTCGTCGTGCTCCACGACCTGGGACTGGCCGCGGCGTACGCCGACCGGATCTGCGTCCTCGAGAACGGCCGTGCGGCCGCCGACGGACCACCGGCCGAGGTGCTCACCGAGGAGTTGCTGTCCCGCGTCTACGGCCATCCGGTCGAGGTGTTCAGGCACCCCCGGTCGGGCGCCACGCTGGTGCTCCCGCGCCGGGACGGCACACCGGCCGCCGGGGAGTGAGTGTCGTACGCCTCACGTCCGGGGTGACTCGGATTCCGGCCGGTCCGGTCGATCATGGATGCTAGAAGGCGAGCACACACGCACCACACGGCAGCACTGCTGCAGCATCCGAGGAGCACACCCATGCGAGTACCGGCACCGCGCATCACCGCTTGCACGATTGGGGCTGCCGCGTTGCTGTTGCTCACCGGGTGTTCGTCCGAGAAGAACGCCGACGACCTCAAGACCATCGAACCGGCCACCGCGGCGGTCTCCCCCGCCGGCGCCACCCCCGCCGGTGCGGTGCAGAACCTCGGTCGGCCGATCGACGCGATCACGTTCGACCCCACGTCGAACACCACCGCACTGCTGACCGACGGCAGCAGCAAACTGTTCACCCTGAGCGCCACACCGGACGGCGGTGGCGCGCCCCGCGAGATCCCGATCGACGGTGTCGCCGCGCAGATGACATCGGCCCCCGAGGGCCGACTCCTGCTGCCCATGAACGGCCGCGTGCAGATCGTCGACCTGAAGGCGGGGGGCGTGTCGTCGTCCGTCACCGTCGACGGCGACGCGCGCTCGGCTGTCTTCCTGCCCGACGGCAAGCTCGCGGTGGGCCTGGCCAACGGCCGGATCCAGATCGTCGACCCCTCCGGATCGGTCTCCGAGACGATCTCGGGCCTGGCCTCCGTCGACGCGCTCGCGCTCACCAAGGGCGACCTCAGCGCACTGGATCGCCGCCAGACGTCGCTGACGCAGATCGACCTCGACGACGCGGACCTGGGCCTGGCCCTGCGCGCCGGCGAGGGCGCCACCCAGTTGATCACCGACGAGCACGGCCGGATCCTGGTCACCGACACCGCCGGCAACGAACTGCTGGTGTTCACCACCGACCCGCTGATCATGCGCCAGCGGTACCCCGTCGCGAACGCCCCGTACGGGATCGCCTACGACGAGCGGACCGATCTCGTGTGGGTCACGCTGACCGCCAGCAACAAGGTGGTCGGCTACGATATCTCGACCGGCATCCCCGTCGAGAAGGTCCGCTACGACACCGTCCGCCAGCCCAACTCTGTCGCGGTGGACACCGCCACCGGCACCCTCGTCGTCGGGTCCGCGGTCGGCGACGGACTGCAGACGATCCCGCTCGCGGCGGGGTGATCCACGGTGACGTCCAGGTCGCAGCGGCGCAGCGGGATTCCCCGCGAATGGGAGACGGACTCCGAGGAGTTCGAGTACATTCCGCTGAGCCTGCCCCGTGACGTCACCCGGGTGAGCGCGTCGATGCGACTGGCACTGCAGGCCGAGTTCGGCGGCTGGGAGCTCTCACGCGTCCGCCTGTACACCGACGGCAGCCGTCGGATCCTGCTCCGCCGCCGCAAGACCACCCATCACATTCCGGCACCTGGAATCTAGGGAGATTCGTGTACCACCTGCTTCTGCGTCTGATGTTCCGGATCCCCCCGGAACGCATCCATCACCTCGCGTTCGCCGCGATGCGGGTCGTGACGCGGTTCGCGCCGATCCGTGCACTGGTCGCCAAGGTGCTCGTCGTCGACGATCCGGCACTGCGCACCACGGCGTTCGGCGTCGACTTCCCGGCACCGGTCGGGCTTGCCGCCGGGTTCGACAAGGACGCGACCGGCGTCGACACGTGGGGACCGATGGGCTTCGGCTTCGCCGAGGTGGGCACCGTCACCGCTCAGGCCCAGCCCGGCAATCCCGCGCCGCGCCTGTTCCGTCTGTCCGACGATCGGGCACTGATCAATCGGATGGGCTTCAACAACCACGGCGCCGGCAATGCCGCGAACTACCTGCGGCACCGCCGCGGTGACGTACCGATCGGCGCGAACATCGGCAAGACCAAGATCGTTCCCGCGGAGGAGGCGGCCGGCGACTACACCGCCAGCGCGCGTCTGCTGGGACCGCTCGCCGACTTCCTCGTCGTCAACGTCAGCTCCCCCAACACCCCCGGGCTGCGCGACCTGCAGGCCGTCGAGTCGCTGCGCCCGCTGCTGCAGGCGGTGCTCGACACCGTGCACATCCCGGTGCTCGTGAAGATCGCACCCGACCTGTCCGACGAGGACGTCGACGCCGTCGCCGATCTCGCCGTCGAACTGGGCCTGGCCGGCATCGTCGCCACCAACACCACGATTTCCCGCACGGGCCTGCGCACCCCGCAGTCGCGGATCGAGGAGATCGGCGCGGGCGGCCTGTCCGGCGCCCCCGTCGCGCGGCGTTCGCTCGAGGTGCTGCGCCGTCTGCACGCGCGGGTCGGCGACAGGCTGGTGCTGATCTCGGTGGGCGGCATCGAGACCGTCGATCAGGCCTGGGAACGGATCCTCGCCGGGGCGACCCTGGTCCAGGGCTACACCGGCTTCATCTACGGCGGGCCGTTCTACGCCCACAAGCTGAACAAGGGCCTGGCCCGGAAGGTCCGCGAGGCCGGGTTCCAGTCGATCCGCGACGCGGTGGGTGCCGGCGCCCGCACGTAGTACCCCGGATTCCACGAGCAGGGCCCGTCACCGATCGCGGTGACGGGCCTGCTGTGTGCCGGTCTACTTCTGCTCGTACGTACCGGTGATGACGGCACGCGCGATCGCGTGCGAGAACAGGTTGAAGCCCAGGAATGCCGGCGTCGAGTCGGGTGTGACGTCGAGGTGGTCGACGTCCACCGCATGGACCGCGAACATGTAGCGGTGCGGCCCGTGCCCCTGCGGCGGCGCCGCGCCGAGGAACCGCGACAGACCGCCGTCGTGGTGCAGCGAGACGGCGCCCTCGGGCAGCCCGGAACCGGTCTCGTCGCCCGCATCGGCGCGCAGCGACGTGGTGGTGACGGGGATGTTCGCGACCGCCCAGTGCCAGAAGCCCGACGCCGTCGGAGCGTCCGGGTCGAGCATCGTGATCGCGAAGCTCTTGGTCTCGGGCGGGAACCCGGACCACGACAGCTGCGGCGAGATGTCGTGTCCACCGGCCCCGAAGATCCCGCTGACCTGATCGTTCTTCAGCGGGGCGCCGTCGGTGACGTCGTCGGACGTCAGCGTGAAGGACGGCAGGTCGGGCAGTCCGTCGTACGGATCGTGTGCCATGTGAATCCTCTCCCAGATCTCGGGTACAGCGGGTCAGCTGTGTAGCAGGAAGTGTTCCATCACTCGGGTGCCGAAGTGCAACGCGTCCACCGGCACCCGCTCGTCGACGCCGTGGAACAGCGCCGCGAAGTCCAACTCCGGCGGCAGCCGCAGCGGCGCGAAGCCGAAGCAGCGAATCCCCAGGCGCGCGAACGCTTTTGCGTCGGTGYCCGCCGACAACATGTACGGCACGGTGCGGCCGTTCGGATCGTGCGCGAGCACGGCGTCGTTCATAGCGTCCACCAGGTGGCCGTCGAACGTCGTCTCGTACGAATCGAGCTTGGTGATCCACTCGCGCGTGACGTTCGGCCCGATCAGCTCGTCCACCTCACGCTCGAACGCGGCCTGCCGGCCGGGCAGGACGCGGCAGTCGAACACGGCCTCCGCGGTCTGCGGGATCACATTGGCCTTGTAGCCGGCCTTGAGCATCGTCGGGTTCGCGGTGTCGCGCAGCGTCGCGCCGATGATCCGGGCGATGCTGCCGAGTTTCGCCAGGGTGCCGTCGATGTCGGGCGAGTTCGGGTCGAAGTCGACGCCGGTCTCCTCGGAGAGGACGGTGAGGAACTCCGCGACCGAATCGGACATCACGAGGGGGAAAGTGTGGTTGCCGAGCCGGGAGACCGCGTCGGCGAGGATCGTCACCGCGTTGTCCTCGTGCAGGAACGATCCGTGGCCTGCGGTGGCCTTGGCAGTGAGCCGCATCCAGCCGAGCCCCTTCTCGGCCGTCTCCACGAGATACAGGCGGCGTTCCGTGCCGTCCGCGCGCGGGATGGTCAGCGAGAAGCCGCCCACCTCCCCGACCGCCTCCGTGACGCCCTCGAAGAGATCGGGCCGGTGATCGACCAGCCACTGGCAGCCCCACTTGCCGCCGGCCTCCTCGTCCGCGACGAACGCGAACAGGATGTCCCGCGGCGGCACGGTGCCCTCGGCCTTGAACTGGCGGGCCAACGCCAGCATCATCCCGCACATGTCCTTCATGTCGACCGCGCCACGGCCCCACACGTAACCGTCCTCGACGGCCCCCGAGAACGGGTGCACGCTCCAGTCCGCGGGCTCGGCGGGCACGACGTCGAGGTGGCCGTGCATCATCAGCGTTCCGCGCCCGGGATCCGCACCGCGCAGCCGCGCGAAGACATTGCCCCGCCCGGGGGCACCGGATTCGACGTACTCGGTCTCGTACCCGACCTCCTCGAGCTTGGACTGCACCCACAGGGCGCAGTCCCGCTCGCCCTTGGTGGTCTCGAGTTCGCCGGTGTTGGAGGTGTCGAACCGGATCAGCGCGCTGACGAGGTCGACGACCTCCGATTCGGCGCGACTCACGGGCTGTGGTGAGGACACTGCTTCTTCATGTGATGGCACCTCACTTTCCTACCACCGTCGCAGCGACAGCACGTGCAACCATCGATGCCCGCTTTTGGTCCAAAACCCTCCTCTGACCAGGCGATTTTGGACCTGGCGAAAGATCGGATAATCTTTCCAGGCACCCGGAGAACGGGGCAAAGAGAAAAACAACTGAACAGCTTGCAACAACGAGTCCGAGTGGCGGAATGGCAGACGCGCTAGCTTGAGGTGCTAGTGTCCTATTAACGGACGTGGGGGTTCAAGTCCCCCCTCGGACACTCTGAGTTGAGACAGACGAGAAGATCCCCGGTACCTGGTTTTCCAGGAGCCGGGGATCTTCTCGTTTCTGTGTACTCCTCGGTGCCACTGTCGTTCGGAGCCACTCTCGTTCGGAGCCACCGTCTTTCGATCACTCCGTACACGTTCCCGCGAACTCGTCTCAGTGGCGCATCGCCCCCATCCGCATGCTCGCCCGATCGGCCGTCGCCAGTTCCCGCACCGCGAGGTCCTTCGCACACACCAGCAGCGATCCGAGCGCGCTCGTCCGCGGGAAGGTCAGTTCGGTGTGATTGACGTTGTCGTGGTCGTCGGCGCCGTCATAGACCACTGTCGAGCCACGGGCCAGCCACCGCTTGACGTCCACCACGGTGGGCAGATGCCCCATCGTGCGCAGGTAGAACGACTGCAGCAGCGCCACGACGCCCAGCACGACCGGTGTCGCCTGACTGGCCCCGTACTGGATCGACTCACCGGTGTCGTTGAGGATGCCCGACGAGGTGATCGGCGATCCCGGTGCGAAGGTGTCGGTCGCACACGGGCCACCGACGGTCCGGTGCAGTCGCTGCGTGAACGGCGTGAGGCGGTCGGAGTCCGACGCGAACGCCTTGGCGCCGTCGCGGTAGCGGAAGCTGCCCTCGTCGGCGTCGTACACCGCACCGACGCTGATCGTCTGGCGGAACACCGCCGGGTAGCACATTCCCTGCATGCCGCCGTGTGCGTAGTAGTCGTTGCCGGCCGCCACACAGCAGCACACGCCCTCGTCGGTGAGTTCCTGCAGCAGCGCCCCGATCGCGTCGCCGGGCATGTCGGTGTCCGTCGTGCGGTTGTCGGACGCACCGGTCGCCAGGCACAGCGCCGAGATCCCGAGCGACGCGCGCCGGTCGAGGACCCAGTCCAGTGCGTCGCGGATGTCGGCGAAGCGACCCGTGCCGTCGTTGGCGAGGACCTTGACCGGCACCACCCGCGCGTTCGGTGCGATTCCGGTGTGGATCCGTCCCGCACAGGCGATGCCCGCGACGGAAGTGCCGTGTCCGTTCCCGTCGGTGATCTCGGCGGGATCCCCGCCGTAGTCGGAGGTGAAGTTGCGGCCCGGAACCACTCGTCCCGCGAAATCGACGTGTGTGGAACGCAATCCGGTGTCGAGCACCGCGACGGTGACGCCGGAGCCCGACACGTTGAAGTCGCGTCGCGCCTCGGGTGCGCGTACCAGCAGATCCACCTCGGTCAGTTCCGGAAGAAATGGGCCTTCCTTCTGCAGTGGCGACTCGACCGGCACCACCGATTCCGCGTGCAACATCTCGAATGTGCCGACGGCGGAGGCCGTCGACGCGCCCGATCGGTCCGATCCGGGTTGGCCGGACCCGTTCGACTTGCTCATTGTCCTCACCCTCCTCGAGTGTCATCTCTCGAGCGGGGGACTGCCCCGGGGGCACTCCCCCTGGTACTTCACATGCTCCTCTGACGAGGGCACGGTGTCACCAGCACAGCGGCCGGAAGAGCCCGATCGAGTACTCGGTAGACTGATCCGTCGACCACCCGCACGGGATCACGCACACGCGCACGAGATCAGGACTGAGTTACCTACCGATGGCACAACCGATGACGGGTATCGATCCCGCCGATTTGGACATCTGCATGCGGGTGCTGTCGGAGGCATCCGCGCTCGACGCGGACCACCCCGACTCGGTCGCGCTCCAGCGCGCGGTCGGCAACCTGTTCAAGAAGCTCAAGCGCCGCCGTCGCGTCGAGACGCGGGACGCGGTGTCCGAGGCCGATCGGGCCGTCGTCGCGGCCACCGCCACGGGCTCACCCGACAGGATCGACGACGAGACCGCAGGGATTGCGCTCACCTCCAGCGCCGCCGGCGCGACCGCCGGGACCCTCATCCGCCCGCGGCCGTGCTACATCTGCAAGCAGCGGTACACACAGGTGGATGCGTTCTACCACCAGTTGTGTCCGGAGTGCGCGGCCCGCAGTCACGCCAAGCGTGACGCCCGCACCGATCTCACGGGGCGCCGCGCCCTGTTGACCGGCGGACGCGCCAAGATCGGCATGTACATCGCGCTGCGGTTGCTGCGCGACGGCGCCCACCTGACCATCACGACGCGATTCCCGAACGACGCCATCCGCCGCTTCAAGGCGATGGAGGACAGCGCCGACTGGATCCACCGGTTGCGGGTCGTCGGCATCGACCTGCGCGATCCCGCCCAGGTGGTCGCGCTCGCCGATTCCGTTGCCGCACAGGGTCCGCTGGACATCCTGATCAACAATGCCGCGCAGACGGTCCGCCGCTCCCCCGGCGCCTACAGCGCGCTCGCGGAGGCCGAGTCCGGCGCGCTGCCTGCGGGCGAACTGCCCGACGTCGTGACGTTCGGCAAGACCAGCGAGGCACACCCGGCGGCCCTGGCCGGATCGCTGTCGACGGCGACGCTCGCCTCGGCCGCGAACCTGTCGGCCGCGGAGGTCAGCTCGCTCGCGCTGGTCGCCGGTTCGGCGACACCCGCCCGCATCGAGCGCGGCGTCGCGATCGACGCGGGCGGCCTGCTGCCCGATATCGCGCACACCAACAGCTGGGTGCAGACGGTCGAGGAGGTCGACCCGATCGAGCTTCTCGAGGTGCAGTTGTGCAACTCGGTCGCCCCGTTCATCCTCGTCTCGCGGCTGCGGCCGTCGATGGCGGCGGCGGCGGCGCGGCGCAAGTACGTGGTGAACGTCTCCGCGATGGAGGGCCAGTTCAGCCGCGCATACAAGGGTCCGGGCCACCCGCACACCAACATGGCGAAGGCCGCGCTGAACATGCTCACCCGCACCAGCGCCAAGGAGATGCTCGAGGACGGCATCCTCATGACGGCGGTCGACACCGGCTGGATCACCGACGAGCGCCCGCACTACACGAAACTGCGACTGGCCGACGAGGGCTTCCACGCCCCGCTCGACCTGGTGGACGGCGCGGCGCGTGTGTACGACCCGATCGTGCAGGGTGAGGCGGGCGTCGACCTGTACGGGTGCTTCCTCAAGGACTATCAGACCTCGCCCTGGTAGCCACTCACTCCCACGCACGACCCCGAAACTCGGGCCGACGGGCGCACGTCACACCTGAATCGCGACGTGTGCCACACGGTGCTTCGGCGGCCGAGCGGCGATACTGGACGGGCACTGTTTCACTCGTCTGGGAGGCTCCATGGCCATTGCCGTTGCATACAGCGATACTCCGGAGGGGCGCGTTGCGATGGTGTACGCCGCACGCGAGGCCATGCAGCGTCGCGAGCAGCTCCTGGTGTTGCACATCCTCGACGACGCCGCAGGAGACGGTGACGTCGAGGCAATGCGTGCGTCGGTGCAGACCGTTCTCGACAACGGCGGGGTGGGGGGATCTCCGTGGGAGTTGCGGACGGGCGAGCACAGCGGCGACCGTGTCGGCGCTCTCGTCGACCTGGTCTCCGACAGCGGCGCAGGATTGTTCGTCGCGGGCAGCAAACGGATGTCGCCGATCGGCAAGTTCCTTCTAGAACGGTCGCTGCAGCGCCTACTGCTGGAGGTCGACGTGCCGATCCTCGTCGTCAAGGAACCGCAATAGCACCCAATAGCACCGCAGTAGCACCGCAGGCAGCTCGACCCGCAGTAGCCTGAAAACCGAGTGGTCCCATCCCGACGTCGGGAGGTGTCGCGGTGCTGTATCGATTGTTGGCCGATGCCACGGTGGTGGTCCACCTGGCATTCCTCGGCTATGTCGTGGCCGGCGGCTTCCTCGCGTGGCGGTGGCGCCGCACGATCTGGCTGCACGTCGCCGCGGTCGCCTGGGGTTTCAGCACGGTCCTGGCCGGCCTGGAATGTCCGCTCACGAACCTCGAGAACTGGGCCCGGCAGCGGGCCGGTGACCAGCAGTTGCCGTCCACTGGGTTCATTTCCCACTATCTGACCGGTGTCGTGTATCCCGAGAATGCCGTGGGATTGGTCCGCGGCCTGGTCGCGGCGTGCGTGATCGCGTCGTGGATCGGGTACGTCGTCCTGCGGCGTCATCGCTCGGGGTGGTGGCACGCGCCGGTGTGATGTACGCCGCACAAATCATTACCCACGAGTAGGGTCGTCGGCATGACAGCTGCCCCGCGAACCCGCGATCTCGACGTCGTCGTCTACGGAGCCACCGGCTTCGTCGGCAGGYTGGTGGCCGAGTACCTGAGCGAACATGCGCCCGCCCGCACCCGCATCGGGCTGGCCGGCCGCTCGATCGACCGGCTCGAACGGGTTCGCCGCCAGCTGGGACCGGCCGCTGCCGAGTGGCCCCTGCTGCTGGCCGATGCCGGTGACGACGCTTCTCTCCGCGCCCTCGCCGCCGCCACGCACGTCGTCGCGACGACGGTCGGCCCGTACGCCAAGTACGGTCTGCCGCTCGTCCGGGCCTGCGCGGAGGCCGGCACCGACTATGCCGACCTCAGCGGCGAGACCCTCTTCGCGCGCGACAGCATCGACCTGTACCACGACACCGCCCGCGCGAGCGGCGCGCGGATCGTCCACTCGTGCGGCTTCGACTCGATTCCCTCGGACCTGGGCGTCCACGTCCTGCATCGTCAGGTGGAGGCCGACGGCGCCGGAGAGTTGACCGACACGACGCTGGTCGTGACCTCGATGAGCGGGGGTGCCAGCGGCGGCACGATCGACTCGGTCCGCACCCAACTCGACGTCGTCAAACGCGACGCCACCTTGCGGCGCATCGCCGCGGCGCCGTATTCGCTGAGCCCGGACCGCGCGGCCGAACCGGACCTCGGTCGCCAGTCCGACATGGCGGTCGTCCGCGGGTCGGACATCGCGCCCGGGCTGGAGGGCTGGAAGGCACCGTTCTTCATGGCGTCGGCCAACACCCGCGTCGTGCGCCGCACCAACGCCCTCGCCGATTACGCGTACGGCAAGCAGTTCCGCTACCGCGAGGTGATGAACGTCGGGTCGTCGTTCGCGTCACGGGCGATCGCGGGCGCAGTGGCGGTCGGCATGGGCGCGGCCGTGGCCGGGCTACTGTTTCCGCCGACCCGGTGGCTGCTGGATCGGGTACTGCCGAAGCCCGGCGAGGGGCCGAGCGAGAAGGCCCGGCGCAACGGCCACTTCACGATCGATCTGTACGGCGACACGACGACGGGCGCTCGTTACACGGCCCGTGTCGCCGCCGAGGGCGATCCCGGGTACGCGGCGACGGCGGTGATGTTCGGCGAATCAGCCCTGGCGCTGGCGTTGCAGCGCGACGACCTCCCGGACAGGTCCGGTGTGTTGACGCCGGCGACGGCGCTGGGCGACGTGCTGGTGACGCGACTGCGGGACGCCGGATTGGTCATTCGGGCGCAGCGCGCCTGAGGCTCAGGGGCCGCTCGGCGCCTGAGCCGCGGCCGCACGGCCCGTGAGGTCCGACAGGGCCAGCCGGTGTCGCGGCGGCCTGTCGAGCACCATGGTCCTGGTCACCGTCTGATCCGCCGCCACGTGAAGCAACTCGCCCGGACACAGCGACTCCCAGTCCGGATCCTCGTCCATCTGCTCGGTGGCGACCACCACCGCGGGCAGCGACGCGAGGGCCCCGGACCGGGCGCGGACGGTGCCGGCCGTGCTGGCCTGTTCGAGGTGTCGGCGCCCGCTGGACCCGCCGGGTCGGCGCCGCAGGACCAGCAGGTCGTGCGCATCCGGGTACCGGAACGCCCACAACTCGTCCGCAGTCGCGAGCACGAAGTTCAGCGCGAGCATCCGGAGGTTGTCGGCGATCCACCCGGTCGCCGCCGCGATGCCGGCCGCGACGTCACCGCCGTTCTCGTCGATGCGCCGGGTGATCAGCGCGAAGAACCGCTCCGAGTCGGTCTCGCCCCTGACGAGATCGCGGTAGTCACCGAGTTCGGCCTCGAGCTCGGTCAGGTCCTCGATCACCCCGTTGTGCGCGAACAGTCGTCCCTGCTGCTCGAACGGGTGCGTGTTGACGGCGTCGTTCTCTCCGGTCGTGGCGTACCGCACGTGCGCGACGAACGTCTCCGACTCGCGCTCCCTCGCCTCGCGCGCGAACTGCCGGTCCCGGTACGCCGCGAGGGGTTGCTTCTCGACGCGAGGCAAACCGTCCGCGGTGAACGTGCCGAGGCCGGTACCGTCCGGCATGCGCCTGCTCTGCTCCGCGAGGCTGTCCTCGGCGTCGAGCAGCCAGAAGGTGGCGATGACGCGGTGTGGGGCCGCGGACAGTCCGAACAGTCGACACATGGCCGTCGTCCTCCTCGTCTCGAGGCCGGGTTTCGACCAGTATGAACGGGCACACCCGCGCGGCGTGCCCGTTCTCCCGTCAGAACTCCATACCGGCGTCCGCCCCCATCTGCATCGTGGTGTTCGCCCCGTCGAGGGCCTCGCGGATGATGTCCGCGTGACCCGAATGGTGGGCGGTCTCGCGCAGGATGTGCAGCAGCACGCGGCGGGCACTCCACCACTGACGTTCCGGCGCCCACGGAGCGGTGGGCAACGGCACCTGCAGATCGAGGTCGTCGAGCGACGCAACCACCCGCTCGGTCTCCTCCACCGCCGCCCGGTACTCGGCGAGCAACCCGGAGATCGACTCGCCCTCGGCCATGAAATATGTCTCCATCGCGACCTCCATGTCGAACTCCGCGGTCTCGTCCCGTTCGACGATGTTCCGGACCCAGTTCCGCTCCATCCGCGAGACGTGCTTGATCAGGCCCCCGAGCGTCAGATCGCTGACAGTGCTGCGCGCCCGGGCCTGTTCGTCGTCGATGCCGCGGACGGTGATGAGCAGACTGTTGCGCTGGTCCGCAAGCATCGCGAGGATGTCGGCCTTCTCGCCGGCGGTGGGGGTCGTGGAGTTCCCGGTCATGTCTGTCGCCCTTCGGTCGTGTCGGTGAAGCTCGATGAGAACCACGCTACGAGCAATTACGGACAACTACGGTCCGCAATCTTGGGACGCGGCTCAGGAGTCGCCGCTGCCGGGAGACGGCGCCGCGGGTCGCAGCGCCGACGCTCGGCACGGACCGTACGCTCGCGACAGTGACCACCCACTCGGACGAGTATCTGTCCGCACGGCTGCCCGCGCTCGACCTGGCGCACCTGGCGGTGTCCCGGTTCGCCGCCGCGGCCGACGGACTGAGGGCCGCAGTCGGGCTCCCGGTGTCGCCGTACCGACCCGCTCCGGACCGGATCGCAGCGTCGTTCTCCGGGGACAGGATGTTTCGCCGCGACGGGCAGCCGGTGGAGGGGTTCGCCGAGTTGTCAGGATTCTTCGCGACCGCCGACGGCTGGGTCCGCACGCACGCGAATTATCCGCATCACCGGGCGCGCCTGCTCACGGCGCTGGCACTGCCGGACGACACCACTCGCGCGAGCTTCGCCCGCCGGGTCGCGGAGCTGTCGGCCACCGACATCGAGGACACCGCTGCGGCCGCCGGCGCGATCGCGGTGCGCGTGCGCAGCGAACGGGAGTGGGCGTCGTCGGAGCCCGGAATCGCCGCCGCCGCGGGCGATATGGTGGGCGTCCGAGTCCGCCGCGATCACGGCCCGGCCGCCCCGACTGCAACGCCGTCCGCCCCGCTGTCTGGGGTCCGGGTCCTCGACCTGACCCGCGTCATCGCAGGCCCGGTGGCCTCGCGCTCGCTGGCCCTGCTCGGCGCCGACGTCCTCCGGATCGATCCGCCGCAGCTGCCGGAGATCGAATGGCAGCATCTCGAGAACGGGCAGGGGAAGCGCTCGGCGCTGCTCGACCTGCGGAATCCTCAGGGGCTCGCAACCTTTCGGGATCTGGTGTCGGGCGCAGACGTGCTGCTCACCGGTTACCGGCCGGGCGCCATCGAGGCGCTCGTCGGGGACCTCTCGGAGGTTCGTCCGGGCCTGGTCCGGGGCCGCGTCTGCGCGTGGGGGCACGCCGGGCCGTGGGCGGGGCGTCGCGGATTCGACAGCATCGTCCAGGCAGCGTCGGGCATCGCGTTGATCGAGGGCGACGGCCGACCGGGCCCGCTGCCCGCGCAGGTGCTCGACCACGCGTCGGGGTATCTGCTCGCCGCCGGTGTCCTCGACGCCCTGACCGGGCGCCTCGCCGACGGCGCGGGACGGGACATCGACGTCTCCCTCGCGCGCACCGCCTCATCGCTGCTCGACGCCCCCGGACGCCGGGAGGCCGCTCGGGCCGCCCAACTTCCCGGACCGGACACGGTCGTGAGCCACGGCGGAATCACCACGGCACGACCGGTCCTTGCCGGGTTCGACGACTACCCGTTCCCGGCGAGAACGTGGGGTGCCGACGAACCGCGCTGGTGATCGCGGTCCGCCGCCTGCACGCCGAGCACGATCAGCACCTGCGCGGCGATGTAGGTGAGCATCACCCAGAACCCCTCGACCGGCGGAGAAAACCAGTCCGCGAACGCGCCCAGCGCGATCATGCCGTCAGACACCAGGAACAGTGCGCCGCCGACCGCGACCAACC
Source organism: Rhodococcus sp. TAF43 (assembly GCF_052113525.1). Taxonomy (NCBI): domain Bacteria; kingdom Bacillati; phylum Actinomycetota; class Actinomycetes; order Mycobacteriales; family Nocardiaceae; genus Rhodococcus; species Rhodococcus sp. TAF43. Next base: position 62,981 of record NZ_JBFRDL010000007.1, on the reverse strand, counting down.
GGTTCACCCCCGCAGCGAGGATGGCCATCGCACCGAGCGCGGAGCCGTAGAGCAGGGCCGGCACCAGCAGCGGGCCGGCGCCGGGCGCGCACGCCAGGACCAGGAACCCGACCGCGACGAGGTACCCGACGGTCGACCAGCGGCGACGACCCCACACCTCCGCGCGCCCGTACGGCGCGAACGCCGCGATGTAGGCCACCTGTGCCAGCAGGAAGAATCCGACCATCAGCAGGAACGAGAGGTCGCCGTCGGCGAGATCGGGAGCGGTGTCGCCCAGCCACGAGAAGCCCAGCGCGACGAGGGTCAGCACGACCAGTCGACTGCGTCTGGGGGCGGCAGACCCGCCCGTCCCGAGCCACAACGCTCCCGCCAGCACCGGCATCAGGAACCACTGGGTGACGTCTGCGACCCGCTCCCGGTCGACCAATTGCGCCGACAGGTGCACGATCGCCAGCAACCCGAATACCACCCACACGAACCGCACCGCACGCTGCCGAGGAATCACGCCGTCATGCTAGGCGGCCGCATCCGGCCGGACACGAGTTTGTCTCGCATCCAACCGGATTCCGCGAGAATGGGGACGTGACCATACACAGCTACGTCCTCGACGTGACCTGGACAGGCGATCATGTGGTCGCCCCCGAGAACTGCTTCATCGCCCGATCCGTCAATTTCCCGGTCCATCACCGGGAAACCGTCACGGCCGGTTCGCGATGACCCCGCCGACCCGACTGATCGTCGACGTCGACACCGGGATCGACGACTCGGTCGCGCTGCTCTATCTGCTGGCACGGGAGGACGCCGACATCGTCGCGGTCCTGTCGACCGCCGGCAATGTCCCGACCGCGCAGGTCGCGGCCAACAACCTGGCGTGGCTGGACCTGTGCGGGCGCCCCGACATCGAGGTCGCGGTCGGCGCCAACGGCCCCCTGAAGATCCCGCTGCGCACCACCGAGGACACCCACGGCCCGCAGGGCATCGGGTACGCGGTCCTGCCGCCGTCCACTCGGGCCCTGTCCGAGCGTTCCGCCGCGCAGGCGTGGATCGAACTCACCCGCGAGAATCCCGGCGAACTGGTCGGGCTCGTGACCGGTCCCCTCACCAATCTGGCGCTCGCGATCCGCGCCGATCCCGAACTCCCCCAGCGGCTCCGGCGGCTGGTCGTGATGGGTGGGGCCTTCCAGCACCCGGGCAACACCACGCCGGTCGCGGAGTGGAACATCTCGGTCGACCCCGAGGCGGCCGCCGAGGTCTTCGCGGCGTTCTCGTCGGTGCCCGAGGACCGTGCCCCGATCGTCTGCGGCCTCGACGTCACCGAGCGGATCGAGCTACGCCCCGACCATCTGCGTCGGCTGGCCGAGCTCGCCGACAGCACACCGGTCGAGCTCATCGGCTCCGACGACGCCCCGGACGCCCGGTCCACGACGTCGAATCCGATCGTGCGACACCTGTCTGACGCGGTGCGCTTCTACTTCCAGTTCCACCGCGACCACGGACAGGGTTTCATCGCGCACATGCACGATCCGTTCGCCGCCGCCGTCGCGCTCGATCCCACGATCGCCCGCTATCGCGCCGCCACGGTGGACGTGGAAACCGAGGGGCGGATCACCCGCGGGCAGACCGTCGCCGACTGGCACGGATTGTGGGGAAGGTCTCCCAACGCGGCGATCACCTGGGAAACCGACGCGGACGCATTTCTCGACGACTTGATCCTCCGTCTCGCCGCCTTCGCACGCACCGTGACACCCCCGGGGAACCGAACCGACCGGTAGCTCGACACTGGTACGGTTTCGTCGATCTGGAAGAGCGTCCAGTCCGCACAGCGACCGTGCGCTCGACCGGATCGTCAAGTCGGGAAAAGGCGGTTCACGTGGTAAGACAGGCACGCGCTGTGGCAACACGGCAACAGATCATCACCGGAGCGGCTCGAATGTTCGAGCAGTCAGGATTCGAAGGAGCGAGCCTCGGCGACATCGTCGACGGGGCGGGAACCACCAAGGGTGCGCTCTACTTCCACTTCCGGTCCAAGGACGAACTCGCGAGGGTCGTCATAGAGGAGCACCATCGAACGTCGATCGACACGGTCGATGCGATCGCAAACACCGGTGCGGGCTCACTGCGACAACTCGTGATGCTGTGTCACGAGATGGCCCGGCAGATAGTGCACGATCCGATCGTCCGCGCGGGCACGCGGCTGACACTCGAGTTCAGCGGAACTGCGGACGCCCCGGCCCAGCCATACATCGATTGGATCGCGAGCGCGCAGAAACTCATCGAGTCGGGCATCGCCCGGGGTGAGATCCGCGGGACCGTCGATCCTCCCACGCTGGCCCGCTTCATGATCGGGTCGTTCACCGGCGTCCAACTCGTATCCCAGGTCCTGGCACGCCGCAGAGACATCGAGCAACGCATCGACGAGATGTGGGGATACCTGCTGCCGAGCATCGCGACCACCCAGGACGCGGCCGAACTCGCCGAGGTCCGCGTCGCGCGGTGGACACCCCCGGCCGAAGCAGTCACGGCAACAGCGGATCCGTCCGTCGACGTCTGAATCAATTCACACACCGCCCGGGCCCCGCATCGTGATCGGCGATGCGGGGCCCGTGCGGATCACACGTATCGGTGCGACACTCCGGGACATGGAACAACACATCCACTTCGTCACCCTCGCGACGCCCGACCTCGACGCGGCGCGCGCGTTCTACTGCGGCGGACTCGGGTGGGAACCGCTGTTGGACGTGCCTGGGGAGATCATCTTCTTCCAGACCGCGCCGGGGATGGTCCTGGGACTGTTCGACGCGGAGAAGTTCCGTGAGGACATCGGCCGGCCCGGTACCCACGTCGCCACATCGGGGATCACGTTCTCGCACAACGTCGCCGGACCGGAAGCGGTCGATGCACTGGTCGCCGCGGCGGTCCGCGCGGGAGCGTCGTTGATCAAACACCCGCAGCGCGCGGCGTTCGGCGGCTATCACGGACACTTCGCCGACCCCAACGGCGTGATCTGGGAGATCTGCCACAACCCTGGCTGGAGTATCGATTCCGAGGGACGGGTACGGCTGACCACCGACATGTGAGACGGAAACGACGAGGGCTCCACACCGTCGGACGGTGTGGAGCCCTCGTCGTGGTTCCGACTGCGGGACAGCGTTACTCGGCGCCGTCGAATGCCTCGAGGATCCGGTGCGCAGCGAGAGCCGCGGTGAGCGACCCCTCACGAACCTGGTCCTCGACGTCGCCACGAATCTTCTTCACCCGCGCGTTCGAGTCGAGTCGGCGCAACAGCTGGTCGTGCACCATCGACCACGTCCAGTCCACCTGCTGCTGATGCCGCTTACGCTCGAGTTCACCGGCGTCGCCGAGCACCTGGCGGTGCCGGAGCACCTCGTCCCAGAACTTGTCGACGCCGATGTTCTCGAGCGCACTCATCGTCAGCACCGGCGGCTTCCACAACGCGTCGTGCGGATAGATCAACCGGAGTGCACCGGCCAGTTCGCGAGCCGCGACCCGCGCCTCGGTCTCGTGCTTGCCGTCGGCCTTGTTGACGGTGACGATGTCGGCGAGCTCGAGGACACCCTTCTTGATGCCCTGCAACTGGTCACCGGTCCGGGCGAGGGTGAGGAACGTGAACGTGTCGACCATGTTCGCGACCGTCACCTCCGACTGCCCGACACCGACCGTCTCGACGAGAATCACGTCGTAGCCGGCCGCCTCGAGCAGAACCATCGTCTCGCGGGTCGCCTTCGCGACACCGCCGAGGGTGCCCGATGTCGGGGACGGCCGGATGAACGCGTTCGGCTCCACCGACAGGTTCTGCATCCGGGTCTTGTCGCCGAGGATCGAGCCGCCGGTGCGCGTCGAGGACGGGTCGACCGCGAGGACGGCGACCTTGTGCCCCAACGAGATCAGGTGCATCCCGAGCGCTTCGATGGTCGTCGACTTGCCGACACCGGGAACACCCGTGATGCCTACCCGGATCGCGCTTCCGGCGTGCGGGAGCAGGCCCAGCAGCAACTGCTGCGCCTGCTCCCGGTGATCGGCCCGGGTGGACTCGACGAGGGTGATGGCCTTGGACACATCACTTCGCCGGCCCTCCAGGACCGCGTCACCGAGCGCAGCCAGATCGAGCGGCGGACGGCTAGTCGGCGGCAATCGGATCGTGTCCCAACTGCTCCGACAACTTCTGCAACAGACCGATGGCCGCATCCGCCAGGACCGTGCCGGGCGGGAAGATCGCCGCGGCACCGGCCTGGTACAGCTCCTCGAAGTCGCCCGGCGGGATGACGCCGCCGACGACGACCATGATGTCGGGGCGACCCACCGCAGCGAGGGCCTCCCGCAGCGCCGGCACCAGCGTGAGGTGACCGGCGGCGAGGGAGGACACACCGACGATGTGGACGTCGGCGTCGGCCGCCTGCTGGGCGACCTCCTCGGGGGTCTGGAACAGCGGTCCCACGTCGACGTCGAAGCCGAGGTCGGCGAAGCCCGTGGAGATGACCTTCTGGCCGCGGTCGTGGCCGTCCTGGCCCATCTTCGCGACGAGGATGCGGGGACGACGTCCCTCGTCCTCGGCGAACTTCTCGACCAGTTCGATTGCGTTCGAGATGTTGCTCACCTTTCCGGCCTCGTCCCGGTACACACCGCTGATGGTCCGGATCTCGGCCTGGTGGCGCCCGTACACCTTCTCGAGCGCGTCGGAGATCTCGCCGCCGGTCGCCTTGGCGCGGGCGGCGTCGATGGCGAGAGCGAGCAGGTTGTTCTCCATGCCGCCCTCGGTGGACGCCGCGGCGCGGGTGAGCTCCGCGAGAGCCGCCTGGGTGGCGGCCTCGTCACGCTCGGCGCGCAGCTGCTGCAGCTTGGCGATCTGCTCGGCACGCACCTTGGTGTTGTCGACCTTGAGGACCTCGATGCTGTCCGGCTCGTCCGGCACGTACTTGTTGACGCCGACCAGCGGCTGCCGGCCGGAGTCGATGCGGGCCTGGGTGCGGGCCGCGGCCTCCTCGATGCGGAGCTTCGGGATGCCCTCACCGATGGCCTGCGCCATGCCGCCGGCCTCCTCGACCTCGGCGATGTGGGCGCGGGCCCGGTTCGCGAGTTCGTTGGTGAGCCACTCGACGTAGTGCGAGCCACCCCACGGGTCGATCGGACGGACCGTGTTCGACTCCTGCTGGATCAGCAGCTGCGTGTTGCGGGCGATGCGGGCCGAGAAGTCGGTCGGCAGCGCGATCGCCTCGTCGAGCGCGTTGGTGTGGAGCGACTGGGTGTGGCCCTGCGTCGCGGCCATCGCCTCGACACACGTGCGGCCGACGTTGTTGAACACGTCCTGCGCGGTGAGCGACCAGCCGGAGGTCTGCGAGTGGGTACGCAGCGACAACGACTTGGCGTTCTTCGGAGCGAACTTCTCGACCAGCTCGGCCCACAGCAGACGCCCGGCGCGGAGCTTGGCGACCTCCATGAAGAAGTTCATGCCGATCGCCCAGAAGAACGACAGGCGCGGCGCGAACTTGTCGATGTCCATGCCCGCGTCGAGACCGGCGCGGATGTACTCGATGCCGTCGGCGAGCGTGTAGGCCAGCTCCAGGTCGGCGGTCGCACCGGCCTCCTGGATGTGGTAGCCCGAGATGGAGATCGAGTTGAACTTCGGCATCTTCGCCGACGTGTACGCGAAGATGTCGGAGATGATCCGCATCGACGGCTTCGGCGGGTAGATGTAGGTGTTGCGGACCATGAACTCCTTCAGAATGTCGTTCTGAATGGTTCCGGCCAGCTGCTCGGGAGCGACACCCTGCTCCTCGGCCGCCACGACGTACAGCGCCAGGATCGGCAGCACCGCGCCGTTCATGGTCATCGACACCGACACCTGCGACAGGTCGATGCCGTCGAACAGCTGACGCATGTCGAGGATCGAGTCGATCGCCACACCGGCCATGCCGACGTCACCCTGCACGCGCGGGTGATCGGAGTCGTAGCCGCGGTGCGTCGCGAGGTCGAAAGCGACCGACAGGCCCTTCTGACCGGACGCGAGGTTGCGGCGGTAGAACGCGTTCGACTCGGCGGCGGTGGAGAAGCCGGCGTACTGGCGGATGGTCCACGGCTGGTTGACGTACATCGTCGGGTAGGGGCCGCGCAGGAACGGGGCCGCACCCGGGTAGCTGCCCAGCGGGTAGCCGTCGGCCTCGGCGGCGTCCCGGTCGGCCTTGGTGTAGACCGGCTTGACGTCGATGCCCTCGGGCGTCGACCACACCACCTGCTCGGGGGTGTAGTTGTTCGCCGTCGCGAGGTTCTCGATGAGCGCCTCGGTCTGCTCGGAGGTGGGTGCAGCCGGCTTCGGGAACTGCGGGTCCGTCAGCGCGACGTCGGCGAAACTGCCGATGACGTGCTGCACCTCGTTCGTTGTCACTTCGATGCTCCCAGTCACTTGTTGTCGCCGCCGATTGCGTCGAGCAGGCCGGACAGCGCCGTCACTGCATCGATGCGAGCGGTAAGGAATCCGTCGGGACGCTGAGCGCCCTCGACGTCAGCGAAGATCTTCTCGGGACCGGCCAGCAGCACCTGCTCGATGCCGGCCTCCCGCAGTGCGGCCACGGCCGCCGCGCCCTGCTCCGCGTAGCGCTTGTCGGTGCCGCACAGCACCGCGATGCGGGCTCCGGACTCCTTCACCGCCGGTGCGATGCTGCCGTCTCCGGCGTCCAGCGGACCCGGGTTGATCGCCTCGATACCACCGGAGGCCAGGAGGTTGGATGCGAACGTGGACCGTCCGTTGTGCTCGGAGACGGGCCCCAGCGGCGCCAGGAACACCTGAGGCCGTGCGCCGTTCGCCGCGAGGAACGCATCGGAACGATCGCGCAGCGACTCGAACGCCGCGGCGTAGCGGGCCACCGTGGCACCGGCCTCGGCAGCGCCCGCCGGCAGCGGGGCCTCAGCGAGGTTCGGGAACTCGTTGACACCGGTGACGGCGGTCTTGCGGTGCGCGATGTCGGAGTCGCGGGCAGCCTTGGTGGCGGCGATGCGGTCACCGATCACGCCGGAGCCGATCGCCGCGGAGTAGCCGCCGACGGTCTCGATCTGCTGGAAGAACTCCCACGCCTTGGCCGCGATCTCCTCGGTGAGGTCCTCGACGTACCAAGAACCGGCGCCGGGATCGAGCACGCGCCCCAGGTGCGACTCCTCGAGCAGCAGCAGCTGGGTGTTGCGGGCGATGCGCGCCGAGAACGACTTCGACACGCCTGCGGCACCCGCGGGCAGTGCAACGTCGAAGGGCAGCACGGTCACGGAGTCGGCGCCGCCGACACCGGCACCGAACGCGGCGAGCGTCGTGCGGAGCATGTTCACCCACGGATCGCGCTGCGCCATCATCGCGGCGGAGGTGACCGCGTGCTGCACCGCGCCACCGAACTCGGAGGCACCGCACACCTGCGCGACGCGGGCCCACACCTGGCGGCCGGCGCGGAACTTCGCGATGGTCTGGAACTGGTCGTCGGTGGCGGCCAGGCGGAACTCGAGCTGGCCCAGGGCCGCCGAGATCGTCAGACCCGCGTTGGTGAGCGCCCGCAGGTACTCGACGCCGGCCGCGACGGCCGCACCGAGCTCCTCGGCGTCACTCGCACCGGCGTTGTGGAATGCGGTGCCGTCGACGGTGATCGCGCGGATCGACTCGTCGCGGCCGGCCGCGGTCTCGGCGAGCGAGACGGCATCCGACAGCTCGACGCCCGCGGCGCCGGTGAACGCGTCCGTCAGCGGTGACGCACCGAGACCGGCCCGCACCTGGGCGCGGTCGGTGACACCGTCACCGGCGGTGGCGCGCTGGTCGAGCAGGGCGAAGAGCTGCTGTGCCGCGGCGGCGGTGACGGCACCGGCGTCCAGCGTGAGCGGCGCCAGATCCAGCAGCACACCGGTGAGCGCGAGGTCGAGCGCGGCGACGGGAAGGTTCTGGCCGCCGAGCGACAGCCGCACGGCGCTGACGCCGTTCTCGAGGCCGTCGAGGATCGCGCGGTTGACCTCGGCGGCGTTCTGCGTGTCCTGACCGAACTGGGCACTGACCAACCAGCCGGCGTTGACGTCGCGGCTGGCATCGGTGCCACGGACGAACGGGAATTGTCCGGGCAGCGGCGACTCGGGAAGCTCGTCACGTCCGGTGTACAACGGCGAGATCGTCACACCGTCGTAGGTGGTCGTCTCGAGAAGCTTCTGCGGTTCCGGGCCCAGCTCGGCGGCGTCCACTCGACGGGACTTGGCGAGCACGCCGGCCACGGCCTGCTGCCACTCCGAGTAGGCGCGCGCGGCGTCCTCGGCCTCTGAAGCTGGTGACACGGGGCGGCTCCCTCTCACTCTCACGTGCGATCGCTCATGGCGACCGGTCTTCCAATCGGGCAAAACAATCGGGCAAACAAATGGGACGATTGTCGTCCTCTGACCTGTGATGCTAACCGCATCCTCGTGGCCGCTGACGTGAGGACCACCCGACGTTCGTTAGCCTCGGCTCATGAGCGTTGCGAACGTGCTGGAAGAAGGCGTGTCCGTCACTCCCCAGAGGTTGTTCCGGATGCGTCCGCCGCAGCGCCTGGACGGGTTCAACCGGCTCACGATGGACATCGAAGGGCTCGACTCCTGGGCCGCCTCCCCCACCGCCACGCTGGGCATTCTCGTCGACGACATCCTCGGATTCAYGCTGTGGGACCGGCGCGGCGAACGCAGCGGACTGGTGACCGCGGACCTGTCAGTGGATTTCGTCACACCCACCGGGTGGCACGGGCCCGAACTGCACGCCGACGGCCGGGTCGTGGCCGTGACGGCGGACGGTGGCACCAGCTCGACGGAGATCCGCGACAGCGCCGGCACGTTGATCGCGACCGGCACCGCGTGGGGAAACTTCGTGGACGCGGGCACCGATCGCAGCGCGACGGTGGTCCGCCCCCTCGCAACGGCCGCCTCGGTGCCGGCCGCGTCGGTCGCGCCGCTCGTCCGGATCGGTGGCCGGATCGAGCGCGACGGTGAGCATCCGCGGCTGATCGTGCCGCCGAACCAGGCCCTGGCCAACAAGCTCGGCGTGATGCACGGCGGGATCCAGGCCTGCGCGATCGATCTGATCGGCAATGCCGCCGTCAGCGCACCGGATACGCCGATGCACACCGCATCGCTGCGGATCAACTTCTTCCGGCCTTCTCCCGTCGACGCCGACCTCGTCTTCACTGCGGAGGTGATCCGTGCCGGTCGCGCGGTCGCGGTCGCCCGGGTGACGAGCACCGACGCGGACGGACGCGTGTGCGCGGTCGCCACCGTGACGTGCCGCCGGCCGAGTCGATAGCCGGGCAGACCGACGGAAACCAGGTCGAGCGCGGGTATCCTGGCCGATTGTGATTGCGCGACTGAGGGATCCCCGGCTCCTCGCTGCCCTCGTCGGCCTGGCGGTGCTGTTCGTCGCCGCCGCGATGGTGCCGCACCCCTCGATCGACCAGGTCCGGACGTGGTCCGAGTCGGTCGGGCCGATCTTTCCGCTGATCTTCTTCCTCGTGCACGTCGTCGTGACGGTGGCCCCGGTCCCCCGGACCCTGTTCACGATCAGCGCCGGTGTCCTGTTCGGTGCGGCCACCGGCATCGCCGTGACGGTCGCGGCGACCACGATCAGCGCGGTGTTGGCACTGCTGCTGGTGCGTGCAATCGGCCGGGACGCCGTCGCCGCCCACCTCACGCATCCTGCGGTCCGTGCCGTCGACCTCCGCCTGGAACGCCGCGGTTGGCTCGCGGTCGGATCGCTGCGACTGATCGCGCCGATCCCCTTCTCGGTGATCAACTACTGCTGCGGGGTGTCGTCGATCCGCACGCTCCCGTACACGGCCGCCACGATCGTCGGCATCTTGCCCGGCACGGTGGGTGTCGTGCTCCTCGGCGATGCCCTGACCGGCGAGGCGAATCCGGCGATGCTGGTGCTCTCGGCGGTCTGCATCGCGGCGGGCGTCGCGGGGTTGATCCTCGACGCGCGGACTCCGGTATCGCCACCCCCCGAGTCGGTCAAGGATTGAGACTGGACTTCGTAAAGTAAAGCTTTGAAGCTTGATCTTCCGGTTTCAAGCTCTTAGCCTTGCTCTATGTTCGTTCTGACCGTGGATCAACGGGGCAGCCGACGCGACATCGACCGCGTCGGTCCATTGCTCGCCGATCTCGGGAACCGACGCCTGCTCCGCCCGTTCGAACGCACCGCCGGCGACGAGGTCCAGGCCGTCGACGACGACGCTGCCGCCGTGGTCGACCTCGTGCTGGACCTCGTTCGGCGAGGTCATTGGAGCATCGGAATCGGTATCGGGATCGTCGAGGAACCGCTGCCGACCCAGACGCGGGCCGGTCGCGGGCCGGCGTTCGAGGCCGCCCGGGTGGCCGTCGAACGCGCGAAGAAGGCCCCCGGCGGCGTCGCGGTCGAGGCGGCCGACCCGGATGCCGCCGCCGACGCCGACGCGGCACTGACCCTCGTCGCGCTACTCGTCTCGCGCCGCTCCCCACAGGGGCACGCCGCGGTGTCGCTCATGGAACGCGGCCTCACGCAGGCCGAGGCCGCCGCCGCACTCGGCATCAGCAAACAGGCCGTATCCCAGCGACTCACCGCCGCGGGCTGGCAAGCCGAGGTTGCGGGCCGCCGACTGACCGAGCGACTACTCCGGAAGGCCGATCGATGACCGTACTCAGCCTGACCCTGATCGGGGTCGCCGCGCTCGTGGGGACCGTCGCGGGCCGCCTCGCGGCGTCGTCCGCGCACTCCGGGGCGGTCGTCCGGATCGCGCCCGTGGTCGCCGTACTGGCGCTCGGCGGTGCGGCCGTCGCCGCGACGGGCGCGCCCCCGGTCACGGGGTTCGCACTCGCCGCGACCTACGTCCTGACGGTGACGGCCGCCGCTACCGGCGGCGCGCCGATGGTATTGGCGGCCTTCCGGTTCGCCCGCCGCCAGCCCGACGCCGGTCCGGAACCCGACGACGGCCCGCTCCGCGGCGGCCGGGTCATCGGTCTCCTGGAACGGGCCGCAGTCGCCGTTTCGATCCTCGCCGGCTGGCCCGAGGGCATCGCGATCGTCCTCGCGGTGAAGGGCCTCGCCCGCTACCCCGAACTGCGCGAACCGCACGCGTCGGAGCAGTTCATCATCGGCACCTTCACCAGCGTGCTGTGGGCCGTGGCCGCCGCCGGTGTCGGCCGGGCGCTGTTGACCTGAGGCCACAGGCTCCGTCCGAGCAGCGACCTGTCCCGAGGCTTCGCGACAATCGCGCTGCCGTAGCGCCCGCGCCGGCAGCGAAAGGTCAGAGGAAGGTCAGAGGAAGGTCATTGTCGACATTCCACCGAGCTCCCGGTGATTGAATCCCTGCCATGGAGATGATCGATACCGGACGAATCCGGCTCGGGGTGGATCGCCGAGGAGAGGGCCCGCCCGTCGTCCTGATCGGCGGCACGGGAATGCCTCCCGTCGCCTGGGACGTTGCCGGGCTGACCCCAGCCCTCGTCGACCACGGCTTCGATGCCATCGCCTATGCATCTCGGGGCGTCGTACCGAGCGAGGCACCGTCCGCGAGTTGCACGGTCGAGGACCTCGGCGACGATCTGCTGGCCCTCATCGCCACCCTCCATCTCGACCGCCCACCCGCACTGGTCGGCTACTCGCTGGGCAGCTTCACCGCCGAACACCTGCTCGCCACACAGCCGGAGCTCTTCGCCGCCGCAGTCCTCATCGCCGGCCCCGGTCCGACCACGCCCCTCCTGCATGCCGTCGTCAACAGCGAATCGACCCTGATAGATCAACTGGGCGCTCTGCCTGCGGACGTGATGACCATGCAGACCCTCCTGACGGCACTGCCGCCCACAGCACTGGCCACAGCGTCGCCCATGGTCGAACAGTGGGCCGCCATGTCCGCCTATCAGAGTGCGCAGTGGACGTCGAGCGACGGCGAAGTCGCCCAGGCACGTGCGTCTCACGCCTGGCTCCGAGACCACGGCCGGATGGACCGGCTGCCGAAGATCGCCGTTCCGGTTCTTGCCGTCGCCTTCGAGTTCGATCCACTGCTCGGTCCGACCCAGGCCCGAGCGGCAGTGGAACAGATGCCCCTTGCCGAACTGTGCGTCGTCCCCGACGCCGGGCACGGCGGCGTCATGACCCACGCTCACTATGTCGTGCCCCGAGTGGTCGAGTTCCTCGGCACCCACCTCCGATGACGACAATCGCCCCGATGGCCGATGCCGCGACGTGCGTGCGTCGCTCGACAGGCCCGCGGCCGCGTCACCGCGGCACGGCCTACTCCTTGCCGGGAGGCAATTCGCCGGGCTCGTCGGTGCCGCCGAGCAGGTGTTCCTGGGTGAGCGGGCTCTCGACGGGCGTCCGGGCGACGGCCTCCGCCGCACGGACCGCCCGCTCGACGGCCGGGTCGGTCTTGGTCTCGAACCAGCTGGCCACCTCTTCCGAGTCGTCCTCGGGCCGCGGCAGGTCCTCGTCCTCGGTGCGGGTGGGCTCGTAGCGGAAGACACCGTCGTCGCCCGGTGCGCCGAGAGTCTTCGCGAATCCCTTGAGGGCGTCACCGAAGTCGCTCGGGACGAGCCAGACCTTGTTCGCGTCGCCCTGCGCCATCTGCGGCAGCGTCTGCAGGTACTGGTACGCGAGCATCTCGGGGGTGGGCTTGCCCGACTTGATGGCGGCGAACACCTTCTCGATGGACTTGGCCTCGCCCTGCGCCTGCAGGTACTTCGCGGCGCGCTCACCCTGCGCCCGCAGGATCCGGGACTGACGCTCACCCTCGGCCCCGAGGATCGAGGCCTGCTTCGCGCCCTCGGCGGCGAGGATCTGGCTCTGCTTCGCGCCCTCGGCGGTCTTGATCGACGACTCGCGGTGGCCCTCCGCAGTGAGGATCATCGCGCGCTTCTCGCGGTCGGCCTTCATCTGCTTTTCCATCGACTCCTGGATCGACGGCGGCGGATCGATGCTCTTGAGCTCGACCCGCGCGACGCGCAGACCCCAACGTCCGGTGGCCTCGTCGAGGACGCCGCGCAGCTGACCGTTGATCGAGTCGCGCGAGGTCAGCGTCTCCTCGAGGGTCATGCCGCCGACCACGTTGCGGAGGGTGGTGATGGTGAGCTGCTCGACGGCGGCGATGTAGTTGCTGATCTCGTACACCGCGGCCTGCGGGTTGGTCACCTGAAAGTAGACGACCGTGTCGATCGACAGGGTCAGGTTGTCCTGCGTGATGACCGGCTGCGGCGCGAACGACACGACGCGCTCACGCAGATCGACCTTGGCCCGGATCCGGTCGACGAACGGGATCAGGAACGTGAGCTGACCGGACACGGTCTTGACGTAGCGGCCGAGCCGCTCGATCACGGCCGCCTCGGCCTGCGGCACGAGGGCCACCGACTTCGCGACCACTACGACGACGAGTACGACCAGTACCGCCAGAACTATCAGTGCTGCCATGTCTTCTACGGTCCCCTCCACACGACGGCGGTCGCGCCGTCGATCTCCATCACCGTCACAGTCGTGCCCGGCGGATACACCTCGGTGACGTCGAGTGGACGCGCCGTCCACACGTCACCGTCGAGCTTGACCTGCCCGGCGTGCGCCCCGACCTCCTCGAGGACGAGCGCCTGTTTGCCGGCCAGCGCGGCCGCATTGGTCAGTTTGAGCGGTGGAGCTTCGAAGCGCCGCAACAACACCGGGCGCACCCCCAAGACCAGCGCGACCGAGACGACACCGAACACGATCGCGTCGACCCACACCGGGAAGTCGGTCACCGCGCTGAAGCCGGCCGTCGCCAACGCGCCACCGGCGAGCATCAGCAGGAAGAACTCCCCCGCCAACGCCTCCGCAGCCGCCAACAACACCCCCGCCACCAGCCAAATCAGAGCTGCCACGCCACCATCTAACCAGAACTCGGGACGCGGCCGCCGGGACCGCGGACCCGGCTGTGGATCAATCGACGGTGACGAAATCGACAAGCCGCTCGACGGCACCGATCAGCGGGGCCTCGAGATCCCGGAAACTGCTGACCGCGCCGTAGACGCGGCGCCACCCGTCCTGCGGTGTGCCCCAGCCCAGCGCGTCGCACACACCGGTCTTCCAGTCCTGGCCGCGCGGCACCGTCGGCCACGCGTCGATCCCGACCGCCTTGGGTCGCACCGCCTCCCACACGTCGATGTACGGGTGGCCGGTGACCATCACGTGCGGCCCGAGGCCCTGCGTCAGCCGCTCCTCCTTGGAGCCGGTGACCAGATGGTCGACGAGCACACCGACCTTGCGTCCCGGACCCGGCTGGAACTCGACCAACCGGTCCGCGAGGTTGTCGAGCCCCTCCAGATGCTCGACGACGACGCCCTCCACGCGCAGGTCGTGCCCCCAGACCCGCTCGACGAGCGCGGCGTCGTGGACGCCCTCCACCCAGATCCGGCTGGGCAGCGCGGTGCGGGCCCGCAGGCCCTCGACCCGCGTCGAACCGGACGCCGAACGCTGCGCCGCCGCGTTCTGTTGCTGCTGCGGCGCGGGACGGACGAGGGTGACGTGCCGACCGTCGATGAGGAACGCGGCCTCGCGCATCGCGAACAGCCGGGTGCGCCGGGCACCGTCCTCGAGTCGGACGAAGTCGCCGTCGTAGGTGCGTTCGAAGCCGACGACGGCCCCGCAGAATCCGGTCGACGCGTCCTCGACCACCAGGTCCCGTTCCGCCGCCACCTTCGGGATCGAGGGCTTCCGGGTCCGGGGGTGGCCGGCGTAGATGTCGCCGTACTTGTTGCTCGCGTTCACGGCACTTCACGCTATGCGAGCAAGGCATGCGCGCGCCGGTCGCCACGCCGTCCTATGCTCGTTAACCGTGAGTTCCCCCAGCGCGACGCTGACCGTGTGGGCCGGTTCCTGGCTCGCCGGCGACAGCGCCCCCGACGACGTGATCGACGCCCTGCACCAGTGGGCGCCGATGCACATCGTCGGCGCCTCCGACGCCGCAACCGCGCAGTCGACCGGGCTCGACTGGCCGGGCGTTCAGGACGGCGCGGGGCCGCTCCTGCTGCGCATCGTGCGACAGGGCACCGCGCCCGCGGGGGCCGAGGTGCGTCTCGTCCTACCGGCACCGGGTGACGTGCGCGGCCTGCCCGCCGGCACCGGCTTCGCGCGGGCGGCGCTCGACGCCGGCGAGGGCGTGATCGTCGGCGAGACCGGGCATCCGGGAACCGGCCTCGTGCCCGTGATCGAGGGACCGGACGTGCTGCGGTGGACGGTCTTTCCGATAGCGACGGTGCCGCCGGCGGCCGACTACACGGGACTGGGCGAGGCCGAGTACGCGATGCGCGAGGCCATCCGCGGCGCCGCCGACGCACTGCTGCGCCTGTCGTCGGTGCAGACCGGCCGCGCCGACGGCGATCCCCGCCGGCGCATCGCCGAGGCGCTCGACGACCGCGCGCACCATCGGTACCCCGACGCGATCCCGACGCGGGCGTTGCGCATCCTCGACTCCGCCGACCAGGTGGCCACGATTCTCGCTGTCGCCGAGGACGATTCACCCACCGAGGCACCGTCGGCGTCCAGCGCCGCCGCCCGCGAGGAACTGTTGCGCCCACTGTGGGCCGCGGTCCGTTCGGCCCGGGTGGCCGCGGTGTCCGCGTGCGCGGGGTCGGCACACCGGGCCTGACCGCTCCGAGACGGCCCCGAGACGGCTCAGTCGTCGCGGTGGTTCATCACGATGTGCCGGTCGATCCGCACGTGCTCGTCGAGGGTGGGGTATCGCAGGCCGGTGTCGCGACCGTAGTCGTGGTGCCGCAGCCAGGCGTACACGTCGCCCCACAGCCAGATGCCGCCGGAGACGGTGTTGAACGGCACCGGGAACGGGGTTCCCTTCTGCCGCACGCCGCGCACCCACTGCCCCACCGCCTGGCGGGTGACCCCGGCACGGTCGGCGACGTCCTGCCGGGTCACGAGATCCGGATGGGTGCGCAGCGGACGCACCCCCCGCGCCGCCAACTGGTCCACCAGGCTC
Source organism: Rhodococcus sp. TAF43 (assembly GCF_052113525.1). NCBI lineage: Bacteria > Bacillati > Actinomycetota > Actinomycetes > Mycobacteriales > Nocardiaceae > Rhodococcus > Rhodococcus sp. TAF43. Next base: position 46,998 of record NZ_JBFRDL010000007.1, on the reverse strand, counting down.
ATGCCGGCGGTCGCGCAGCGCATGCCCTCGGTCGTCACCGTCAGCAGCTGCAGCCCCGAACGGTCGTCGACGCGGCCGCCGAACTCCTCCGCGATCGTCGCCTCCCGCGAAAGTGTCAGCAGCGGAACGATGAACGAGAATTCGAAGCGGTGATAGAGGGTGTCGTGCACCCGCCCAACATAGCCCTCCACATCCCGCGTTTCCATTCGGAAACGCGCCTGCGGGTCCGGCGTCAGCGACCCGTCGGACGACGCGCCGGCGCGCAGCACTCGGTGGCGCAGGGCAGCCCGTCCACGGTGGCGCCCAGCAGCGGCTCCCGTCCGAGCCGAGCCGGCACCGTGCCGGTTCGCCGCTCCTCGACCAGCGCGCGCACCATCCGAGCGAAACGCGGATCGGTGCCCGGCGTCGCGACCCGGACGAACTCGATGCCCAGTTCCGCGGCCTTGTCGCGGGCCTCGGTGTCGAGGTCCCACACCACCTCCAAGTGGTCGGACACGAACCCGACCGGGCACACGATCACCGCCGGGGCACCCGCGGCGGCCACCGTGTCGAGGTGATCGCAGATGTCGGGGTCGAGCCACGGCACCTGCGGCGGACCGGACCGCGACTGCCACACCAGGTCGAAGTCGTCGACGCCGACGGCCTCCGCACACAGGCGGGCCGCCTCGGCGACCTGCCGGCTGTAGAGATGCCCGCCCTCGGCCGGGGGCCCGGCGGCGGCATCGGCGGCGATCGGAACCGAGTGCGCCGTGAACACCAGCCGCGCGCGTTCCCGCACGTTCCCCGAAAGCTGCTGTCGCGCAACGCGGATCGCGTCGGCGAAGGCCCCGATCAGGAGCGGATGGTCGTAGTACTGCCGCAGCTTCGCGAGCGTCGGAGCGTCGGCGCCGACCGCCGCACGGGCCCGGACGATGTCCTCGTGGTACTGCCGGCAGCCGGAGTACCCGCCCCAGGCCGACGTCGGGAACACCAGCGCGGTGCGGACACCGTCGTCACGCATGCGTGCGACGGTGTCCTCCACCATCGGGTGCCAGTTGCGGTTGCCGAAGTACACCGGCAGATCGATCCCGGCGACGCGCAGATCCGCCTCGACGCGCTCGATGATGTCGCGGTTGAGCGCGTTGATCGGCGACACCCCGCCGAAGTGCATGTAGTGCTCGGCGACGGCGTCGAGTCGCTCGGGCGGGATCCCCCGGCCCCGGGTCACGTTCTCGAGGAACGGCCGCACGTCCTCGGGCTTCTCGGGCCCCCCGAACGAGAGCACGAGTAGTGCGTCGAACTCCGTGTCCTGCTGACCGCTCATGCCCTCATTCTCGTCCGTCGCCGAAACACCGCCGTGGACGGGTCAGCCGACCACCGCGTGGAAGCCGCCGTCGACGTAGATGATCGACGCGGTGGTGCCGGGCAGCCAGTCCGAGAGCACCGTGCACACGCTCTTGGCGACGGGGGTCGGGTCGTCGACGTCCCATCCGATCGGCGCGGCACTGTCCCACGCGGTGTTCAGCTTGTTCAGCTCCGCTCCGGCGCCCGTCGCGTCGCCGGCGATGGCCTTCGCCGCCAGCGTCTTGACCGGCCCTGCCGCAACGAGATTGGAGCGGATGCCGCGCACGCCGACCTCCTTGGCGACGTACCGGTTGACCGCCTCGAGCGTGGCCTTGGACACACCCATCCAGTTGTAGAACGGCATCGCACGGGACGGATCGAAGTCCATGCCGACGATGGACGCGTTGTCGTTGAGGACCGGTAGCAGCGCCTTGGCAAGCGAGGCGTACGAGTACGCGGAGATCTCCATCGCCTTGGAGATGTCCGACCACGGTGCGTCCAGGAACGGGGCACCCAGACCCGAGCGCGGCGAGAAGGCGATGGAGTGCACGACCCCGTCGATGCCCTCGGGCGCCAACTCCCGGACCCGGTCGGCGAGCGTCGCGAGATGCTCGTCGTCCTGGACGTTCAGCTCGACGGCCGGCGGCACCGGCTCCGGCAGACGCTGCGCGATGCGATCGATCAGCCGGAGCCGGTCGAACCCGGTGATGATCACCTTCGCGCCCTGCTCCTGCGCCACCTTCGCGACGTGGAACGCGATGGATGCGTCGGTGATGATTCCGGTGACGAGAATGGTCTTGCCCGCGAGCAGTCCGCCCATGTTGCTTCTCCTGTAGATGAAAGTCTGTGGGTGCGTGATGTTTCGGGAGGGCCTAGTGGCCCATGCCCATGCCGCCGTCGACCGGGATCACGGCACCGGAGACATACGCGGAGTCCTCGGAGGCGAGGAAGCTGACCACCGCGGCGACGTCCTCGGCCTTGCCCAGGCGCTGCAGCGGGATGAACTTCTTGGCGGTGTCGCGCAGGTCCTCCGACAGTTCCGCGGTCATGTCGGTCTCGATGAAGCCCGGTGCCACCACGTTCGCGGTGATCGACCGCGACCCCAGTTCACGGGTGATCGACCGCGCCATGCCGATGACGCCGGCCTTCGACGCCGCGTAGTTRATCTGGCCTGCCTGGCCGGCGAGGCCGACGACCGAGCCCAGGAAGATCATCCGTCCCCAACGGGCGCGCAGCATCGCCCGATTGGCGCGCTTGGCGCATCGGAAGGCGCCGGTCAGATTGGAGTCGATGACGCGCGAGAACTGCTCCTCGTCCATCCGCATGAGAAGCGTGTCGTCGGTGATGCCCGCGTTGGCGACCAGGACCTCGACCGGACCCTGATGCTCCTCGACCTCCTTGAACGCACGGTCGATCGACTCCGCGTCCGTCACATCGCACTTGACGCCGAACAGGCCCTCCGGCACACCCGACCCGCGGTGAGTGACGGCAACCTTGTGCCCGTCCTCCAGAAGGCGCTGCGCGACGGCCAGGCCGATGCCGCGGTTGCCTCCGGTCACGAGCACGGAACGGGACGGGGAGCTGGATTTCGACATGCGATCAACCTATCTGTTCGGTTGCCGGTTTCGGGCGGAGGTGGACGAATTCGACGTAACGGACCAGATCAGGGCAGGCGCTGCCGCAGCACGAGTGCCGTCGCGAGTCCCGCCGCGCTGAAGAGCACGCCGAGGACGAGCCAGGGTCGACTGGCGTCGCCGCGGGCGTTCTCGAAACCGATCTGCTCCTCGAGCGTGTCGTACACGTCGCGTAGTTCCTCGAGGCTGGACGCGGTGAAGAAGTTGCCGCCCGAGAGGTCCGCGATCTCCCGCAGCGAGGGATCGTCCACCGGCACCGGGATGCGGTCGCCCTCGATCTCGACGGTGCCGTAGCTCGTACCGAACGAGATCGTGGAGATCGGCACGCCCTTGTCCTTCGCCTGCCGGGCCGCGGTGAACCCACCGCGCGGGTCGTCGGGGCTCTCCGGCACGGTCTGCTTGCCGTCCGAGAGCAGCACGATGCGGGCGGGCGGCGCCTGCTCGCTGCCGCCGAGAACCGCTGCGAGCGTGTCGATCGACTGCAGCGAGGTGAAGATCGCCTCACCGGTCGCGGTCCGTTCGCTGAGCTTCAGGTTGTCGATCGCGGCCTTGGTCTCGTCGCGATTCGGCGTCGGCGACACCAGAACCGATGCGGTGCCCGCGAACGCGACCAACCCGAGGTTGATCCCCGGAGTCAGGCCGTCGGCGAACGACTTCGCCGCCTCCTGCGCGGCCGCGAGACGACTCGGCTCGACGTCGGTGGCCTTCATCGACAGCGACACGTCGATCACCAGCACCACCGTCGCGCGGTTCCGCGGGACCCGCTTGTCGGCGGTCGGCCCGGCGAGCGCGACGGTCAGGAAGACCAGCCCGACGAGCATCAGGGCGATCGGGATGTGCCGGGTCCGGTTCGGCCGGTTGGGTGCGACCTTCTCGAGCAGCTCCATGTTCGCGAAGCGCAACACGTGCTTCTGGCGGCGACGCTGAATGACGACGTAGCCCGCGGCCAACCCCGCCACGACCACCAGGAACAACAACCACCAGGGAGAAGCGAACTGCGACAGGCTCATCCGCGCGCCGCCCGGGTCCCGGGAGCGCCGTAGCTGTGCCGACGGGAGGTGACGAACCGCACGACATCGGCGATCCAGTCCCGATCGGTACTCAAGCTCAGTCGTGGTGCCCCGCAGCGTCGCAGCGCGGCCTCCACGTCGTCGCGATGCGACTGCGCGGCGCGCGCGAAGTCGGCGCGCAACCGGGGTGTCGTCGAGAACTCCCGCGTCCGACCCGATTCGGGGTCGAACAGCACGACGTCGCCCGCGTCGGGCAGCGCCGTATCGCGCGGGTCGAGTACCTCGACGCCGAGCAGTTCGTGCCGGCCGGACAGGGCGCGCAGCGAGCGCTCCCAGTCGATCGGCCCCAGGAAATCGCTGATGACCACGGCGAGACCGCGTCGGCGCTCCGGGCGGCGGAGCGACTCGAGCGCGCCGCGCAGGTCGCCGCGGACACCGTCGGCGGCGTGCGGGGTGGACGCGATGCGCCGGAGCATCGCCTGCGCGTGGACGCGGCCCCCACGCGCCGGAATCCGCACCGTCCGATCCCCGGTGGCGACGATGGCACCGATCCGGTTCCCGCTGCCGCCGGCGAGGTAGGTGATGGCCGTGGCCGCGGCCACCGCGAGGTCGCGCTTCTCGCACCCGACGGTTCCGAAGTCCAGACTCGACGACAGGTCGACCACGAGCCACGTCTCGAGCTCCCGGTCGGCGACCGTCTGCCGGACGTGCGGATGGGTGGTGCGGGCGGTCACCGACCAATCCATCTGGCGCACATCGTCACCGGGTTGGTACTCGCGGGCGTCGCCCGGTTCGGAGCCCGGACCGGGGATCAGACCGAGGTGATCGCCGTGAAGCACCCCGTCCAGGCGTCGGCGGACGGTCAGTTCGAGGGTCCGCAGGGCGGCGGTCAGTTCCGGGTCGCGCAGCGATCCGGAGCGGAACGACGGCACTGCTCCCGCGCGACGGGTCACTGTTGCTGCGTGCCCGACGAGGACAGGTGCGCGGGCTCGAACGCCGGCGGTGCCACCGGCGCAACCGGCTGGGCGCCGACCTGCGGCAGCCCGACGGTCTGCAGCACCCGGGTGATCACGTCGTCCGGCGACACCTCGTCGGCGAGCGCGTCGTACGACAGAACCAGACGGTGGCGCAACACATCCGGAATGACTTCGAGCACGTCCTGCGGGACGACGTAGTCGCGTCCGCGGAGCAGCGCCAGGGCGCGGGACGCGGAGATGATGCCGAGCGTCGCGCGCGGCGACGCCCCGTAGGCGATCCAACCGGCGACGTCGTCGAGGCCGAACTGTCGAGGCGTGCGCGTCGCGGCGATCACACGGACCACATAGTCGACCAGCGCGTGGTGGACGAACACGGTGCTCGCGACCTTCTGCAGTCGGACGAGTTCGTGCGCGTCGAGAACCTGATGCGGCTCCGGAGCGGCGACGCCCATCCGGTAGACGATCTCGCGCTCCTCCTCCACCGACGGGTAGTCGACGAGCACCTTGAACAGGAAGCGGTCGCGCTGGGCTTCCGGCAACGGATAGACGCCCTCGTTCTCGATCGGGTTCTGCGTCGCCATCACCAGGAACGGCTCGGGCATCGGATACGTCTTGCCGCCGATCGACACGTGGCGTTCGGCCATGACCTCGAGCAGCGCCGACTGCACCTTCGCGGGTGCGCGGTTGATCTCGTCGGCGAGCAGGAAGTTCGCCACGACCGGGCCGAGCTCGGTGTCGAACTGCTCGCGGCCCTGCCGGTAGATGCGGGTACCGATCAGGTCGGTGGGCACGAGGTCCGGGGTGAACTGCACGCGGGAGAACGATCCGCCGACGACCTTCGCGAACGTCTCCACGGCCAGCGTCTTCGCGACGCCCGGAACGCCCTCGAGCAGCACGTGCCCCTTGGCCAGCACGCCGACGAGCATGCGCTCGACCAGGCGGTCCTGCCCGACGATGACTCGCTTGACCTCGTAGATCGCCCGCTCGAGGGTGTGCACGTCACGAGCGAGATCGGACGCCGGCGCCCCCGCGCTCGCGTGCGCTCCCTCCGAGCCGGACCCAGCTACCGCGCCGTCACGTGAGGTCACCAAGAATCCCCGCTTCCACCTAGATCGTTCTCATCGACTCGACTGTCCGCTCAACTATTCCAGGTGTCACCCGTTCCCCGCACGCAGGCGAGGTGACCTAGGACACCATACGGACAGCGTAGGGCGTCATCCCGTCCCACCGCACCGGCGAGACCTTCACGATCGACCCGGACTGCGGCGCCTCGAGCATCTGCCCGTCGCCGAGGTAGAGGGCGACGTGCTGACTCGCGTTCGGGCCGTAGAAGATCATGTCGCCACGACGCATGTCCGACGACGCCACCTGGGTGCCCGCCGTGTACTGATATCCGGTGTAGTGCGGCAAGGAGATTCCGACACCGGCGAACGCGTAGATCATCAGTCCCGAGCAGTCGAATCCGACCTTGTCGAAGTCGCCGAAGCTGTCGGCGACGCCGCCGTCGCGGATGCCCAGTGTCGGGCCGCTGGCGTTCCCGCCACCCCACGCGTACGGGACGCCCAGCTGCGACATGCCGCGGTCGATCACCGTCTCGATCGCCGCGCTCCCGGTGACGGCCGGAGACATCGGGCGAGGCTGGGACTGGGCCGGTGGCGTCCAGCCGGAGTCCCCGTCGTCGATCTGGGTGTGTGGGCGCTCACCGTCCGCCAGCTGGGCCGCCCGCTCGTTCGCCGCGCGATCCTCCGCGGCCCGCCGCGCGGCCTCGGCGGCGGCAGCAGCGGCGGCGGCAGCGGCTGCTTCCTCCGCCTGCCGCTGGTTGTCCCAGTTGATGTACGCCTCGCGCTGGCCCTGCAGTCCGGCAACGTTGCTCCGGGCGGCGTCGAGCTGCGCCTGGGCCGAATTGCGGTCGGCCTCGATCCGAGCCTTCCGGGTGGCCTGTTCCTCGAGCGCACTCCGGGCCGAGACGATCGCCTGTTCCGCCTCCGCCTTCTTCGACTCGGCCTCGCTTGCCGCGGCGTCCGCGCGCTGCTTGGCCTCGCGGGCGGCGGAGTCCCGGTTGGCCTGCTCGGTCCGCGCCCGCTGCAGGTTCTCGAGAACCGCCCTCTGGCTCCCCGACAGCACCCGCATGATCTGGGCGCGGTCCAGGATGTCGTCGGGCCCCTCGGCACCGAAGTACGACGACAGCGACGCGACGTTGCGCCCCTTGGTGTAACTCGACACCGCGTAGTCGGTGAACCGCTTCTGGGCCTGCTCGATCTGCGTTCCGGCGTCACGAAGGGCCTGCTGGCTCTGCGCCACCATGCCGCCCGCGGCATCCGCGGCGTCCCGAGCGCTCTGCAGGTCGACGAGGGCGCGATTGACGTCCTCGCGCTTGATCGCGACCTCGTCGTCGAGCCGCGACAACTCCTGGTTCGCGGTGGCCACTCGGTTGATGAGGTCACCCACCTGGACGACGCCCTCCGAGACCTGCGCGTTGCCGCTCTGGATCTCGGCATCGGACGGATTGGGCGGTGGCGGCGGCACGGCGGCCGCGATGCCCGGTGTCCCCGCTACCAGCGCGCCGACGATGCTCACACCCAACACGACTCGGGCGAACCGTGAACGCGTCCGCGAGAAGCCCGGACGTCGCACGCCACCGCGTGAACTCCTAGAACCCCTCCGCCTCACAACACCCTCCCTAAGGCTGTGACCGGGCCGGCGGCTTGTCCGACCCGTGCGGGGAGGTACGCCGACGGCACCGCCGGCGACGCGCAGATCGCGTGACGGCACAACGGTCACGCGAATCGTCACATCACTCTCGCGACACTTCTTCCCCAAAAAGTGCCATTGGCACCGTACGACACTTTGCGCTCTCTGGTGAACTCTTGTCACAAATGACGTGGACGTAATTCGACCTGGGGAAATGGCGCGAATACGCCGAATCGACGGCCCTCGCGCAGGTACGGGCGGTCGGGACGGTGGGTGGGAGTTCGGGCGGCGAACGCCGGGCGTCAGCGGGCGGCGCTGTCCCCGTCGGAATCGGCATCGGCGCCCACGGCCGGACCGGACGGGGCAGACGCGGGGGCGGGTCCACGGCGCGACTTCGCGAAGTAGGAGACCCCGCCCACCAGCACCACCACCAGCACCAGGAGGGCGGTGACGAGGCCCCACGGCGTACCGGGCTCGGTGATCTCGTCGACGAAGTTGTTCGCCGACTCGACGGGGTTACCGGTGTACGTGCGGTCCTGCGCACCCTCGAGCACGACCCGGCTCACGGTGTCGCTGTAGGTGCCGGGCGCCGACGGTCCGAGCACCAGCACCGTGCCGCCCTCGGTCTGCCCCACCTCGGTCGCGAGGTCCCGCAACTGCTCGGATCGGCCCGGATCCTTGTCCACGACAACGACACTGAGCTTGATCCCGTGCTCCTCGGCGCGGATCACGACGTCGCGCAGACCCTCCACGTCCGATGCGGGCGCCGAGACTCCGTCGTCCGCGAGGTCCGCGAGCACCGAGTCGACGGAGACGCCATCGGGAATGGTGGCGACGAGCGGGAGCAGGGCATGCGCGATAGGAGCAGACATCTCTCATCCGGGTTCGGTGACGAAGGGCAAGCGTGCACTGCACAGTACGTGACGGCCCGCCGCCGAGACCGCCTCGTCCGTTGCGCCCGCGCGCCGACTGCGTGAGGATTGGACCGACGCGAGCAGGCCCGTCAGCCTCGGCCGGAACTCGGCAAGACCCTGCAGTCTCACAGGACAAGCGTACTGTTAGACTCGTTTGGAGACGCCCGCGGAACTGTCGGGTTCGGTCCGCCGACCGAATCGGGCCCTGTTCGCGTGCCTCGCTTCAGCCGTCGACACAGCCCCGTCGACGGCGAACCTCAAAGACGAGTGGAGCTGACGTGACCACCAGTATTGATTCGTTCGGCGCCAAGGGAACGCTCGAGGTCGGAGACAACTCGTACGAGATCTTCCGCCTCGCGTCCGTCCCCGGCACCGAGAAGCTGCCCTACGCACTGAAGGTTCTCGCCGAGAACCTGCTGCGCACCGAGGACGGTGCCAACATCACCGCCGATCACATTCGCGCCATCGCGAACTGGGACCCCTCGGCGCAGCCGAGCGTCGAGATCCAGTTCACCCCCGCGCGCGTGATCATGCAGGACTTCACCGGCGTGCCCTGTGTCGTCGACCTCGCCACCATGCGTGAGGCCGTCACCGCCCTCGGCGGCGACCCGAACAAGGTCAACCCGCTCTCCCCGGCCGACATGGTCATCGACCACTCGGTGATCCTCGACGTCTTCGGCCGCGCCGACGCTCTCGAGCGCAACGTCGACCTCGAGTACCAGCGCAACGGCGAGCGTTACCAATTCCTGCGCTGGGGCCAGGGCGCGTTCGACGACTTCAAGGTCGTCCCCCCGGGCATGGGCATCGTGCACCAGGTCAACATCGAGTACCTGGCACCCACCGTCATGACCCGCAACGGTCAGGCATACCCCGACACCTGCGTCGGCACCGACTCGCACACCACGATGGTCAACGGCCTGGGCGTGCTGGGCTGGGGCGTCGGTGGCATCGAGGCCGAGGCTGCCATGCTCGGCCAGCCGGTCTCCATGCTGATCCCGCGCGTCGTCGGCTTCAAGCTGACCGGTGAGATCAAGCCCGGCGTGACCGCGACCGACGTCGTGCTCACCGTCACCGACATGCTGCGCAAGCACGGCGTGGTCGGCAAGTTCGTCGAGTTCTACGGTGCGGGCGTCGCCGAGGTGCCGCTGGCCAACCGCGCGACCCTGGGCAACATGAGCCCCGAGTTCGGTTCCACCGCAGCGATCTTCCCGATCGACGGCGAGACCATCAACTACCTGCGTCTGACCGGACGTTCCGAGGAGCAGCTCGCGCTCGTCGAGGCGTACGCCAAGGAGCAGGGCATGTGGCACGACGCGGACCACGAGCCCGCGTACTCCGAGTACCTCGAGCTGGACCTGTCGACGGTCGTGCCGTCGATCGCCGGCCCGAAGCGTCCGCAGGACCGCATCCTGCTGTCGGAGTCGAAGGACGCGTTCCGTCGCGACATCGTCACCTACGTCACCAACGGTGCCGAGGCTGCGCACTCCGCACTCGACGAGGCCGTCGAAGAGTCCTTCCCGGCGTCCGACCCGGCCTCGACGGCCGGTGTCTCCGACGTCGCCTCGGTGATTCCGTCGGCCGCCAACGGTTCGCACGGACGCCCGAGCAAGCCGGTGACGGTGAAGACCGAGCGCGGCGAGTTCGTTCTCGACCACGGCGCCGTCGCGGTCGCCGGCATCACGTCCTGCACCAACACCTCCAACCCGTCGGTCATGCTCGGCGCCGCTCTGCTCGCCCGCAACGCGGTCGAGAAGGGCCTCGAGACCAAGCCGTGGGTCAAGACCAACATGGCGCCCGGCTCGCAGGTCGTCTCCGACTACTACGAGAAGGCCGGCCTGTGGCCGTACCTCGAGAAGCTCGGCTTCTACCTCGGTGGCTACGGCTGCACCACGTGCATCGGTAACACCGGTCCGCTGCCGGAGGAGATCTCCAAGGCGATCAACGAGCACGACCTGTCGGTCACCGCGGTGCTCTCCGGCAACCGCAACTTCGAGGGTCGCATCTCCCCCGACGTCAAGATGAACTACCTGGCGTCACCGCCGCTCGTCATCGCGTACGCGCTGGCCGGCACCATGGACTTCGACTTCGAGACCGACGCGCTGGGTCAGGACCAGGACGGCAACGACGTCTTCCTGAAGGACATCTGGCCGTCCGCGCAGGAGATCGACGACACCATCAAGTCGGCCATCAGCCAGGACATGTTCCGCAAGTCCTACGCCACGGTCTTCGCAGGCGACGAGCGCTGGCAGAACCTGGCCACCCCGGAGGGCGATACCTTCGCGTGGGACGAGAAGTCGACCTACGTCCGCAAGGCGCCGTACTTCGACGGCATGACGATGGATCCGGCTCCGGTCACCGACATCTCGGGCGCCCGCGTGCTCGCGCTGCTCGGCGACTCGGTCACCACCGACCACATCAGCCCGGCCGGCCCGATCAAGCCCGGTACCCCGGCCGCGCAGTACCTCGATGCCAACGGTGTCGAGCGCAAGGACTACAACTCCCTGGGCTCGCGTCGCGGCAACCACGAGGTGATGATCCGCGGCACGTTCGCGAACATCCGGCTGCGCAACCAGCTCCTCGACGACGTCTCGGGCGGCTACACCCGCGACTTCACCCTCGAGGGTGGCCCGCAGGCGTTCATCTACGACGCGTCGCAGAACTACCAGGCCGCCGGCATCCCGCTGGTCGTGCTGGGCGGCAAGGAGTACGGCTCCGGTTCGTCGCGCGACTGGGCCGCCAAGGGCACCAGCCTGCTCGGCGTCAAGGCCGTCATCGTCGAATCCTTCGAGCGCATCCACCGCTCCAACCTCATCGGCATGGGCGTCGTCCCGCTGCAGTTCCCGGCCGGTGAGTCGGCAGGCTCGCTGGGCCTGGACGGCACCGAGACCTTCGACATCGCGGGCGTCGCGAAGCTGAACGAGGGCGTCACCCCGGAGACGGTCAAGGTCACCGCGACCAAGGCGGATGGGTCTCGTACAGAGTTTGATGCGGTCGTCCGCATCGACACCCCCGGTGAGGCGGACTACTACCGCAACGGCGGCATCCTGCAGTACGTGCTGCGCAACATGATCCGGGGCTAGTCACCTGATCGTGTGATCCCGGTTCCCCGGGATCACTCAGCGCGTTGACGGCGGGCTCGGGACGTCAGTCTCGGGCCCGCCGTTGCAGTTTCGTACGAAAGGATGTCGGCTGTGCCCAAGGTCAGTGAAGACCATCTCGCGGCGCGGCGGAGCCAGATTCTGGACGGGGCCCGCCAGTGCTTCGCGCAGTACGGCTACGACGGCGCCACCGTGCGCCGGCTCGAGGAAACCACCGGGCTCTCGCGCGGTGCGATCTTCCACCACTTCAAGGACAAGGACGGACTGTTCCTCGCCCTTGCCCACGAGGACGCCAAACGCATGGCCGACGTCGTCGCCGAGGGCGGTCTGGTCCAGGTGATGCGCGACATGCTCGCGTCCCCCGAGCAGTTCGACTGGCTCGGCACCCGACTCGAGATCGCCCGACGGCTGCGCACCGACCCCGAGTTCGCCCGGGACTGGACCCAGCGCAGCGCCGAACTCACCGAGGCCACCGTCCGCCGCCTCGAACGGCAGAAGTCGGCCGGACGCCTGCGCGACGACCTGCCTACCGACGTTTTGCTCGACTACCTCGACCTGGTGCTCGACGGTCTCATCGCCCGAATCGCCTCCGGCCACGGCGGCGAGAACCTCTCGGCCGTGCTCGATCTCGTCGAGGAATCGGTGCGTCGCAGAGATACCTGAACCGACTCGTCCCTTCATCAGCTGCGGGCGTTCGCGCGTAACCGGCCCGCCGCCGGCCGAGATCGAGTGATACTGCGTCATGGCTACTGATCGCCGACCGCGGCACAACTGGGGAACGGCCGGCAATGGGCACGGGCTACTCGTGGTCTTGGACCAGTCCGGGAGTTGCAATGCGTGACGTGAAGGAGTTGGCCCGCGCCGAGCGGACCCAACTCGCGACTCTCCTGCATTCACTCACCCCACAGCAATGGCAGACGCCATCGTTGTGCGCGGGCTGGAGCGTCCGCGACGTCGTTGCCCACATGCTGAGCTACGAAGAGATGGGCCCCGGCGGGGTGGCGAGCAGGTTCGCTCGCGGTTGGTTGCGATTCGACCGCGCCAACGCGATCGGGCTGGACGACTTCGCAGAGCACAGCCCACACCAACTGCTCGACTTACTGGATCGCAGCCTGCAGCCCCGAGGACTCACCACCGCATTCGGGAGCCGAATCGCGCTCGTCGACGGCATGATCCACCAGCAGGACATTCGTCGGCCGCTCGGCCTCCCCCGGGATATCCCCGCCGAGGCGCTCGTGCCCGCTCTCGACTTCGCGCGCATCGCGCCCCCGATAGGCGCACACCGACGGATCCGGGGCCTTCGATTGGCGGCAACAGACCTGGATTGGACCGCGGGAAGCGGACCTGAAGTCCGCGGCCCCGGCGAGGCCCTGCTCATGTCCATCGCCGGACGCGGCGATGTCGCGAACGAGCTCGAGGGCCCCGGCCTGGCGACGCTGCGAGTACGGCTCGGCGGTTCCTCATCCGGCCGCCCACCGGCAAACGTCTAGCGGGCCATTCCTGGATGGACGTCGGCGTTGTGTGTGGGTGGCGACCCGGCGGGGATCCGTAGGCATCCGTGTCGAATGGAAACGGCGGCCTCCCCGCGGAGTCCAGTTACAGCCTCGCGCGACGACGTAGCGGTGGCGCACCGAACAAGAACCATGCTTCAGGAAATGGTAACGGGACCCGTCGTTCCGGTGACTGTCCACTGTCCGGCGATGCGCTCGAGGACGTAGGTGAGCCCGATTCCGCAATCGATGCCACACCATAGTCGTACGCCGGCGTGGGCCCTCCCGTCGTCCTGTCGCTGCGTCGGATCGAGCTCGATGATGACTCCGTCGTTCTCGACGCCAGTCAAGCCTTGTCTTCCGACATCTGCCCGCTGATCAGGGCTTGCAACGAACTCGACAGAGGGAAGATCGCCGGACTGTGCGGTGATGTCGTTCTTCAGGTCGGTGTCGAACTGCGAACCGTCGACGACGTAGACGTACCCGACCGGCGACGGCGATCTCGCGAAGGGATTGTCGACGAGAACCAGTTGGTGCAGCGCAGCGGAGTAGAGCTGAGATTCCTCACTCGGCGGCGAGGATACGGGCGAGTCGAGCCCATCACCGCCCGTACCGGTGCTCGCGCAACCGGCCACGGCGGCAGCGAGCAGCAAGGACGCAGCTACAGCCCGCATACGCATGATTCGGACAGTACATACCGCGGACCTTCAAGCTGGCGATTTTCCGTGATACCGCAAGCCCTCGCCGGACGGCAGAATCTCGCGGACCGGCCGATCGAAACTCGAATCCCTGTTGGGTCCGGCTGGGCGGATTCCACCAGAAGCTCCCCGATCCGGCAACAGCCTGGTCAAACAGTCTTCTTACGCCGGTTCGGCCCACCGCGCCGCCGCAGTGTCACGTCCGCCTCGACGAGCACGTTGTGGATGAACCCGTACGAGCGGCCGGTCTGTTCGGCGAGGGTGCGGATGCTTGCACCGGCTTCGTACTGGGCTYTCAGTTCGTCGCGGAGTTTGTCACGCGATTCCCCGGTGATTCGGGCCCCCCGGGAAACCCCGCCGGAAACCCCGCCGATCCCCGTGCTCTCCGCCATGACATCCTCCGGTCAGCTGAGCGAGCCCCGGTTTCCAGGCTAGATCACCGATCGACGCGTGATCAACAAACCGAAAACTCGCTCAGCCAGCGGGGATGGGACGAATCAGGCGAGCTGGATGAGTTCGAGGTACTCCTGGGACCAGTGATCTTCCTGCCCATCAGGCAGCAGGATGACCCGCTCCGGGTTCAGTGCCTCGGCGGCGCCCGGATCGTGCGTGACGAGGACGACGGCACCCTTGTAGCTGCGCAGCGCGTCGAGCACCTGCTCGCGCGAGATCGGGTCGAGGTTGTTGGTCGGCTCGTCGAGCAGCAGCACATTCGCCGCCGACGACACCAGCCCGGCCAGCGCCAGACGCGTCTTCTCACCACCGGACAGCGTGCCGGCCGGCTGCTCGAGCTGCGGCCCGGTGAACATGAACGCGCCGAGCAGGGAACGCAGTTCCTGCTCCCCGGTGTCGGGGGCGGCGTGGCGGATGTTCTCCCACACGGTCGCGTCGTCGTCGAGGGTGTCGTGTTCCTGCGCGAAGTAACCGATCTTCAGCCCGTGACCGGGCACCAGCTCGCCCGCATTGGGCGTTTCGGTGCCCGCCAGGATGCGCAGCAGCGTCGTCTTGCCGGCGCCGTTGAGCCCGAGCACGACCACCCGGCTGCCACGGTCGATCGCCAGATCGACACCGGCGAAGATCTCCAAGGAGCCGTACATCTTGGTCAGGTTCTCGGCCATCAGCGGTGTCTTGCCGCAGGTGGCGGGCTCCGGGAAGCGGATGTGCGCGACCTTGTCGTCCACCCGTACCTCGTCGCGCGGGCGTCGAGGTACTTCTTCCAGCCCATGTTGTAGATGTCGGCCTCGCCGCGCACGGCGTCGAGGAACCACACCCGGTTCACGACGTCGTTGAGCAGGTCCACGTCGTGACTGATCACGATCAGGCCGCCGTCGTGGTTCTGCAGGAAMCCGCGCARCCACGTGATCGAGTCGGCGTCGAGGTGGTTGGTGGGCTCGTCGAGCAGCAGCGTGGTGTTCGACTTGCCGCCCGAGCCGTCCGAGGCGGCGAACAGGATCCGSGCSAGYTCCACGCGGCGGCGCTGACCACCGGAGAGGGTGCGCAGCGGCTGCTCCAGGATGCGATCCGCCAGCCCGAGGCTGTTGCAGATGCGGGCCGCCTCGGACTCGGCCACATACCCGCCGAGGGCGGAGAACCGGTCCTCGAGCGAACCGTACTTGCGCACGGCCTTGTCACGGACCGCGTCGTCGACGGCCTCGGCCATGATGGTCTGCTGCTTCTCCATCTTGCGCATGATCTCGTCGAGACCCCGCGCCGACAGCACCCGGTCCTTCGCGAGGACGTCGAGGTTGCCCTCCTTCGGGTCCTGCGGCAGGTACCCCAACTCGCCGCTGCGGATCACCGCACCCGCGTAGGGTTCGCCCTCACCGGCCAGGATGCGCAGGGTGGTCGTCTTCCCGGCACCGTTGCGCCCCACCAGACCGATCCGGTCCCCGGCCTGCACACGCAACGCCGAACCCGGGGCAGACAACAGCGTCCGCACACCGGCACGAACTTCGAGGTCGGTGGCGGTAATCAAGCAAAACTCCCTAGGTGAGAAAAGGCGGGACGGCCCCGAAGCGCACGCACTGCGCCATTCGGACGTCATCGTGCCCGCGATAGAGCACAAGAACCACCGATTTTACCGTGACGCGGGATTGTCGCCACACCGCGGTGCAGTGAGTCGGCTAACGTTCGGCTCCATGACACGTGCGAACGATCTGCAGGGACGCAACGCCCTCGTCACCGGCGCCAGCCGAGGAATCGGCAAGGCCATCGCCGCGGAACTGCTGGGGCGCGGCGCCAACGTCGTGGTGACCGCGCGCAAACCCGAACCGCTCGAGGAAGCGGCCGCGGACCTGCGCGCCCTCGGGCACGCCGGCAAGGTCATCGCGATCGTCGGGAACTCCGGCGACGCCGACGCCCGCACCGAGGCCGTCGCCCGCACGGTGAGCGACCTCGGATCGATCGACATCCTGATCAACAACACCGGCATCAACCCGGTCTACGGCGCGCTGATGGACGCCGACCTCGACGCCGTCCGCAAGATCTTCGACGTCAATGTCGTCGCCGCCCTCGGCTACGTCCAGGAGGTGTACCGGGCCTGGATGGGCGAGCACGGTGGCGCGGTCGTGAACCTCGCGAGCGTCGCCGGCATCCGCTCGACCGGCGTCATCGCCGCGTACGGCGCCTCGAAGGCCGCGCTGATCCGGCTCACCGAGGAACTCGCGTGGCAGCTCGGGCCGAAGATCCGGGTCAACGCCGTCGCCCCCGGCGTGGTGAAGACCAAGTTCGCGGCGGCCCTCGTGTCGGCCGGCGAGGATCAGGCGTCGTCGGTCTACCCGATGAAGCGGCTGGGAACCCCGGAGGACGTCGCCGGCCTGGTCGGTTTCCTCGTCTCCGACGATGCCGCCTGGATCACCGGCGAGACCGTCCGCGTCGACGGCGGACTGCTCGCGACGGGCGGGCTCTGATCCCTACGTTCTCCGCCGATGTCGCGGTGGTGGGCCTCGGTCCCGCCGGCCGCGCCCTCGCCCACCGCGCCGCCGCCGCCGGGCTGCGGGTGGTGGGTGTCGACCCGACGCCCGACCGACCGTGGACGCCCACCTACGCGGCCTGGGTCGACGAACTGCCGTCCTGGCTGGATTCGTCGGTGTTGCGTGCCCGGGTGTCCCGACCCCGGGTGTGGACGACGCGCGAACGGAGCCTCGACCGCGCGTACGCCGTGCTCGACAACTCCGCCCTGCATGCGCGGCTCGGATTCGATCGCGTCGTTCGCGGGGTAGCGGCCGAGATCGGCCCCGGCACGGTCACGTTGCGCGACGGCACGGAGATCCGCGCGGCACGGGTGATCGATTCGCGCGGCCTGCGCCCCGATCCGGCGCTGGCGGAGCAGACCGCGTTCGGGATCGTGGTGTCCGAGGAGGTCGCGGCCCCCGCGATGGCCGGGGCCTACGGCTGGTTCATGGACTGGCGCCGCGATAACGGCACCGCGCCGGACGATCCGGCGTCGTTCCTCTATGCCGTCCCCCTCGGTGCCGACCGGGTGCTGCTCGAGGAGACCTGTCTCGTGGGACGGCCCGGGTTGCCGCTCGACTCGCTGCGCACGCGACTCGAGACCCGGCTGCGTAACCGCGGCGTCGAACTGCCCGCCGCCGCGCCGGCCGAACGGGTGCGCTTTCCCGTGGAGGCTCCACGCGGTGGGTCCGCGGTGGCCGCGTTCGGTGCCCGAGCAGGACTGGTCCACCCGGGCACCGGCTACAGCGTGGCGGCGTCCCTGTGCGCGGTCGACGACGTGGTCACCGCGCTCACCACCGGCAGGGACCCCACAAAAGCACTGTGGCCGTTACCCACCCGAGCCGTCCGAACCCTGCGCGAGGTGGGGTTGCGGGCGCTGCTGAGCCTCGATCCGGCATGCACCGCCGCGTTCTTCGAGGCCTTCTTCGCCCTGCCGGTGGACCGGCAGCGGGCCTACCTGTCCGGACGTGATCAACCCGCGGCCATCGCCGCGGCGATGTGGGAGATCTTCCGGAAGGCACCGCCGCCGATCCGTCGGACGCTGGCGGCAGCCGGCGTCCGACGGTCGTGACTCAGGACCCGAGCGAGCCCGTCGGGATCCACGACGGCAGCCGGCCGAGGGAACCGGTCACGGTCGGCGCAGCCTTGGGCAGCGGGGCGCCGTCGAGGTCGGCGGGCTGGGCGATGCCCAGGTTGTCGAGGACCGTGGGAGCGACGTCGGCGATCGTGTACTCGTCGTCGGCGACGCCGGCCTGGTAGCCCGCACCGCACGCGATCACGAACGTCGTTGCTTCCTCGGCACTCTGGCCGCCGTGGCCGCCGTTCGGCTTGTGGCCGTGGTCGGAGGTGACGATGATCGTCCACTTCTCGCCGGTGACGTTGCTGCGCGCGTCGACCGCGTCGACGATCTTGCCGACCTCGGCGTCGACGCGCTCGAGGGCCGGCGCGTACTCCGATCCGACGGTGCCCGAGGAGTGTCCGGCGCCATCCACCTGGTCGAGTTGGGTGAAGACGAAATCCGGACCATTGGAGGCGATCTCCGCGGCGACGGCAGTCGCGGTGGCCGCGTCGGCCGCGGCCTCGCTGCCGGCACCCGGGGTCGTCACGACGACGTCGGCCTTGGGCGTGCCCGATCCGGCGATGGTGGCGATGCCGCCCCTGGTCGAGATCGAGGCGGTGCGCAGTTCGGGCTTCACCTGCTCGATGCGGGTGAAGGCCGTCGGGTACCGGTCGTAGCGCGAGCCGTTGAACGAGTTGTCGACCACACCGTGCTTGGTGTGCCACACGCCGGTGAGGATCGTCGACCACGACGGACCGGAGATCGTCGGGTGACCGAGGATCGACGACTGCCCGCTGGTGCCCTCGGCGATCAGCCGATGCAGGTTGGGGGTGTTCGCGTCCTTGACGTAGTCATCGTGCCGTCGAGTCCGATGACGACGGTCTTGGTGACCGACGGCGTGGGCGCGGCGCTCGCGGTACCCGCTGCGCCGACGACACCGGCCGCGACGGCACCGGCGGCGAGGAGGAGGGACAGGGCCTTGGGGGATGTGATGTTGTTAGTCACAACGAACAGCCTGAATCGGACTAGACCAATTCTCCCGACGCCGGACGGACTGTTCGTCCACTGTTCGACGGGCGTTCGCCGCCGACGCCGCGACGACACCTGCCTGTCGGTCCGACGTCGCCGAAATGTCTCGAGATGGTGATGATCTTCTCGGCGGAGCCGACACCGTGCCCCGATCTGGGCAATAGTGGGTTCCATGCGATCAATCTGGAAGGGTTCCATCGCGTTCGGGCTGGTCAACGTGCCGGTCAAGGTGTACTCCGCGACGGAGGACCACGACATCCGCTTCCATCAGGTCCACGCCAAGGACGGCGGACGGATCAAGTACAACCGGGTGTGCAGTGAATGCGGCCAGACGGTGCAGTTCGCGGACATCGACAAGGCCTACGACTCCGACGACGGCGATCGCGTCATCCTCACCGACGAGGACTTCGAGAAGCTGCCGGCGGCCGAGCAACACGAGATCCCGGTGTTGCAGTTCGTGCCCACCGACCAGATCGATCCGATCCTGTTCGAGAAGAGCTACTACCTCGAGCCGGACTCGGCCACACCGAAGGCGTACGTGCTGCTGGCGAAGACACTCGCGAAGACCGATCGCACCGCACTGGTGCACTTCACCCTCCGCCAGAAGACCCGACTGGCGGCACTGCGGGAACGGGACGGGGTGCTGGTGATCCAGACACTGCTGTGGCCCGACGAGGTCCGCGCGGCCGCATTCCCATCCCTCGACGACGCCGAGGACCCGAAGGCCAAGGAACTGAAGATGGCCGGCACGCTCGTCGAGAGCATGGCCGAGGACTTCGACCCCACCGAGTTCACCGACGACTACCAGATCCAGCTCCGCCAACTCCTGGACGACGCGATCGCCAGCGGTGGCAAGAAGGTCATCCCCGCCGCCGAACGGGCCGAGGCAGGCGGCGAGGACGCCGAGGTGGTCGACCTGGTCGCGGCCCTGCAGCGCAGTCTCGAGGCGGCCGGCGAGGACGTCAAGCCCTCACCCGCGAAGAAGGCGGGCCGCAAGCGGGCCTGACGCGTCAGTCGGCGAACGCGTCCAGATAGCGCCGCGTCATCGCACGCTGCACGAGACGTGCCACCGGGTCGCCGACGCGGGTGAACCAGCGGCCGGGACGCGAGAACGCGGTGATCGTCGCGACCACCGCGCCGTCGGCGTGGCGTTCGACGCAGAACCGCTCCTCCCCCGACTCGGGATGACCGGTCAGCGTGCCGTACGCGAATCCGCGACGGTCGGGCTCGTCGACGACGTAGATCACGCGGCACGGGATCGTGAAGCCGAACCACCGCAACTCGACGGTGGTGCCGGGCACCGCGATCGGCGACTCGGCCTCCACCCGTAGGCCTGCACGCCGGTGGACGTCCCAGCCCATCAACGCGTCGGACGCGGCGAGGAAGGCATCCTCGCCGCGTCCGATGGCGGTCGATTCCCGCAGGTGTCGGTAGCCGGCCGGCAGCTCTCCGGCGGTGGCACCGACCTCGCGGTAGGTCAGTCCCCGGGAATCCCGGGCCAACCCGCTAGACCGTGAAGCCGAGCGCGCGCAGCTGCTCGCGTCCGTCCTCGGTGATCTTGTCCGGGCCCCACGGCGGCATCCAGACCCAGTTGATCCGCAGCTCGTCGCACAGGCTGCTGTTCACCAGGGCGCGCTTGGACTGCTCCTCGATGACGTCGGTCAGCGGGCAGGCCGCGGAGGTCAGCGTCATGTCGAGTAGGACGACGTCGATGCCGTTCTCGTCGATCTCCTTGAAGTCGTAGACCAGGCCGAGGTCGACGACATTGATACCGAGTTCGGGGTCGACGACGTCACGCATCGCCTCCTCGAGCTCGTCGAGGCGCTCCGGGGTGAGCGATGCGCCGTACTCGGCACCGCTCTCGGCCTCGGTCGCCGCGTTCTCGGGCTGGGCCTGCTCGGCCTGCGTCTCGGTCATGATGTCTGTCCTCCGGTTCGAGCAAGGTCGTCTTCGGGATTGCCGTCGACTATTCGAACAACGGCGTCCTTGAAAGCCATCCATCCCAGCAGCGCGCACTTCACGCGCGCCGGGTACTTCGACACGCCGCTGAACGCGATGCCGTCGCCGAGCACGTCCTCGTCACCCTCGACGGTGCCCCGACTGCTCACCATCTCGCTGAACGCGTCGACCGTGCGCAGCGCCTCATCGAGGGGCATACCCACGATCTGGTCGAACATCACCGACGTCGACGCCTGGCTGATCGAGCAGCCCTGGCCGTCGTAGGAGATGTCTGCGACGACGGGCCGGCCGTCCTCACCCTCCGACAGGTGCGCGCGCAGCGTGATCTCGTCACCGCACGTCGGGTTCACGTGGTGCACCTCGGCGCCGAACGGATCGCGCAGACCGCGACCCAACGGGTGCTTGTAGTGGTCCAGGATCACTTCCTGGTACATCTGCTCCAGACGCACGCTCAGGCTCCTCCGCCGACACCGAAGAAGTCCTGCGCCCGCCGGATACCGGCGATCAGCGCATCGACCTCGTCGAGGGTGTTGTACAGCGCGAACGACGCCCGCGCGGTGGCGGCGATGCCGAACCGCTGGTGCATCGGCCACGCGCAGTGATGGCCGACGCGGACGGCCACGCCGTCGTCGTCGAGGACCTGGCCCAGGTCGTGGGCGTGGATCCCGTCGACGAGGAACGACACGGCAGAGCCGCGGTCGATTCCGTCCGTCGGGCCGACGATGCGGACGCCGGGAATCCCGGCGAGCCCTGCGAGCGCTGCGGTGACGAGCTGATGCTCGTGTGCCGCGATGGCATCCATGCCGATGTCCTCGAGGTACTTCACGGCGGCACCGAGCCCGACCACCTGCGACGTCATCGGCACACCGGCCTCGAAGCGCTGCGGCGGGGGCGCGTACGTGCTGCCCTCCATCGTCACGGTCTCGATCATCGAGCCGCCCGTGATGAACGGCGGCATCGACGCCAGCAGCGCGCGCTTGCCGTAGAGGACGCCGACGCCGGACGGGCCGAGCATCTTGTGTCCCGAGAACGCCGCGAAATCGACGTCGAGAGCGTGGAAGTCGACGGCGATGTGCGGCACGGACTGGCATGCGTCGAGCACCGTCAGCGCGCCCACGGCCTGCGCCCGCCGGACCAGCTCGGTCACCGGCGAGATCGCACCGGTCACGTTCGACTGGTGCGTGAACGCGACGACCTTGACCTTGTCGGTCAGCTCGAGCGAGTCCAGGTCGATGCGCCCGTCGTCGGTGATGCCGTACCAGCGCAGCGTCGCGCCCGTGCGGCGCGCAAGCTCCTGCCACGGAACGAGATTCGCGTGATGCTCGAGCTCGGTCACGACGATCTCGTCGCCCGGGCCGACGACCCGGGAGAACCGGTCGTCACCGAACACGTGCGCAACCAGGTTGAGCGACTCGGTGGCGTTCTTGGTGAACACCAGCTCGTCCGCGTCGGCGCCGACGAACGACGCGATTGCACTGCGGGCACCCTCGTACGCGTCGGTGGCCTCCTCGGCCAGCTGGTGCGCACCGCGGTGCACCGCGGCGTTGCACGTGGTGAGGAAGTGCCGCTCGGCGTCGAGCACCTGGACCGGACGCTGCGACGTGGCACCGGAGTCCAGGTACACCAAGGGCTTTCCGTCGCGCACGGTACGTCCCAGGATCGGGAAGTCTTCCCGGATCCTGGTGACGTCCAGCGCTGCCGCCGTGGTGGTCATCCGAACTACGCCTCTGCCCCGGACGCTGCAGCCTGGGTGAACCGCACGTAGCCGTTGGTCTCGAGCTCGTCGGCGAGCTCGGCGCCACCGGACTCGACGATGCGGCCGTTCACGAACACGTGCACGAACTCGGGCTCGATGTAGCGCAGGATCCGCGTGTAGTGCGTGATCAGCAGGATGCCGCCGTTCTCACGCTCCTTGTAGCGGTTGACGCCCTCGGAGACGACGCGCAGCGCGTCGACGTCCAGGCCGGAGTCGGTCTCGTCGAGGATCGCGATCCTCGGCTTGAGCAGACCCAGCTGCAGGATCTCGTGGCGCTTCTTCTCGCCACCCGAGAAGCCCTCGTTGACGCTGCGCTCGGCGAACGCGGGATCGATCTCGAGCTCGACCATCGCCTCCTTGGCCTCCTTGACCCAGTGGCGCAGCTTGGGGGCCTCGCCACGGACCGCGGTGGCAGCGGTGCGCAGGAAGTTCGACATCGACACGCCCGGAACCTCGACCGGGTACTGCATGGCCAGGAAGAGACCGGCGCGGGCGCGCTCGTCGACGCTCATCTCCAGGACGTTCTCACCGTTGAGGGTGATCGAACCGGAGGTCACCTCGTACTTGGGGTGGCCGGCGATCGCATACGACAGGGTGGACTTGCCGGAGCCGTTGGGGCCCATGATCGCGTGGGTCTCACCCGAGCGGACGGTGAGGTTCACGCCCTTGAGGATGTTGATCGGCTCGGCGTTCTCGTCCGAGCTGGCGACGTTGACGTGCAGGTCCTTGATTTCGAGAACCGAGTTTTCAGGGGTAGACATTCGATTTCCTCTGGGAAGTATCGGCGGAAAGCTGGAGGCGGGCCCGGATCAGGCGCCGACGGCGGCGAGTTCGGCCTCGACCGCGGCCTCGAGGCGCTCGCGCACCTCGGGAACGGCGATGCGGTTGATGATCTCGTGGAAGAAACCACGCACCACCAGTCGCCTCGCCTGGTCCTCGGGAATACCCCGGGCGCGCAGGTAGAACAGCTGCTCGTCGTCGAAACGTCCGGTCGCGCTGGCGTGTCCGGCGCCCACGATCTCGCCGGTCTCGATCTCGAGGTTCGGCACGGAGTCGGCGCGCGCGCCGTCGGTGAGCACCAGGTTGCGGTTGAGCTCGAACGTGTCGGTGCCCTCGGCCTCGGCACGAATCAGCACGTCGCCGATCCACACGGTGTGTGCGTCGGGCTTACCGGAGGCCGGATCGCCCTGCAGCGCACCCTTGTACACGACATTCGACTTGCAGTGCGGCTGCGAGTGGTCCACCAGCAGGCGCTGCTCGAAGTGCTGACCGGCGTCGGCGAAGTAGAGGCCGAGCAGCTCGGCRTCGCCGCCGGGGCCCGCGTACTTGACCGTCGGCGTGATCCGGACGAGGTCGCCGCCCAGGCTCACCGAGGTGTGCCGCAGCACCGCGTCCCGGCCGAGCATCGCGTGGTGGGCCGCCGCGTGCACCGCGTCGTCCTCCCAGTCCTGGACCGCGACGACGGTCAGCGACGAGCCGTCGCCGAGCACGAACTCGACGTTCTCCGCGTAGGTTCCGCTGCCCTTCTGATCGAGGACGACGGTCGCCTTCGCGAAGGTCTCGAGGCGGATCTGCAGGTGACCGAACGCCACCTGGCCCTCACCGGGTCCGGTGACGACGATGTTGATCGGCTCCGCCACCTCGGTCTCGCGACCGACGGTCACGACGGTCGCCGTCTCGAACGACGAGTACGCCTGCGCGGCGACTCGATCGAACGGGACGCCGCCCTGGCCGAGGCGGGCATCGTCACGGCCGACGGTCTCGACGGTGACGTCGCCACCGGTGACCTCGACAGCGGCCGAGCCGGATGCGACGGCGGTGCCGTCGTGCAGACCCCGCAGCCGGCGCAGCGGGGTGAACCGCCACGCCTCGTCGCGTCCGGCGGGCACCTCGAACGCATTCACGTCGAACGAGGTGAAGACCTCACCCTTGTTGGTTGCGGGGGCGACGTTCTCGCCGGCCACCGCACCCTGTACTCCCGTCACGGGGGTGCTCACTAGCCCACCGCCCCTTCCATCTGCAGTTCGATCAGGCGGTTGAGCTCGAGGGCGTACTCCATCGGCAGCTCCTTGGCGATGGGCTCGACGAACCCTCGCACCACCATGGCCATCGCCTCGTCCTCGGTCAGACCGCGGCTCATGAGGTAGAACAACTGGTCGTCGCTGACCTTCGACACCGTCGCCTCGTGGCCCATCGTCACGTCGTCCTCGCGGACGTCGACGTACGGGTACGTGTCGGAACGGCTGATCTGGTCGACCAGCAGGGCGTCACACTTGACGGTCGCCTTCGACCCGTGCGCACCCTTGTTGACCTGGACCAGGCCGCGGTAGGACGCGCGGCCGCCGCCGCGGGCGACGGACTTGCTGACGATCGTCGACGACGTGTGCGGCGCCAGGTGCAGCATCTTCGCACCCGTGTCCTGGTGCTGGCCCTCGCCGGCGAACGCGACGGAGAGAACCTCGCCGCGGGCGTGCTCGCCCATCATCCACACGGCCGGGTACTTCATCGTGACCTTGGAGCCGATGTTGCCGTCGATCCACTCCATGGATCCGCCGGCCTCGACCTTGGTGCGCTTGGTCACCAGGTTGTAGACGTTGTTCGACCAGTTCTGGATCGTCGTGTAGCGGCAGTGGCCGCCCTTCTTGACGATGATCTCGACGACCGCGGAGTGCAGCGAGTCGGACTTGTAGATCGGGGCCGTGCAGCCCTCGACGTAGTGCACCGAGGCGCCCTCGTCGACGATGATCAGCGTCCGCTCGAACTGACCCATGTTCTCGGTGTTGATCCGGAAGTAGGCCTGCAGCGGGATGTCGACCTTGACACCCGGCGGGACGTAGATGAACGAGCCACCGGACCAGACGGCGGTGTTCAGCGCGGAGAACTTGTTGTCGCCGGCCGGAATGACCGAGCCGAAGTACTCCTGGAAGATCTCCGGGTGCTCGCGCAGACCGGTGTCGGTGTCGAGGAAGATCACGCCCTGAGCCTCGAGATCCTCACGGATCTGGTGGTAGACCACCTCGGACTCGTACTGCGCGGCGACGCCGGCGACCAGGCGCTGCTTCTCCGCCTCCGGGATGCCCAGCTTGTCGTACGTGTTCTTGATGTCCTCGGGCAGGTCTTCCCAGCTCTCGGCCTGCTTCTCGGTGGACCGCACGAAGTACTTGATGTTGTCGAAATCGATGCCGTCGAGGTTCGAACCCCAGTGCGGCATGGGCTTCTTGTCGAAGGTCTTGAGCGCCTTGAGGCGGATGTCGAGCATCCACTCGGGCTCGTTCTTCTTCGATGAGATGTCCCGCACGACGGCCTCGGACAGACCTCGCTGTGCACTGGCACCGGCGGCGTCGGAGTCCGACCAGCCGTAGCCGTAATTGCCCAGCGAGGCGATCGTCTCTTCCTGCGTCAGTGGCGCCTCGGGTGTCACCTGGTCTGATGTGACGGTCATGCGAGCTCCTTCCGGAGTCTTGGTACGTACCGGTGAGAGCTGGACACCGGCAGGGAGAAAATCGAGATCATCTATTCGGTCGTTCGGGGTAACGCGAGCGGGACATGCGTGGTGCAGGCGCAGTCCCCGTTGGCGATGGTCGCCAACCTCTGCACGTGTCGGCCGAGCAAGGCGGCGAACGCGGCCCGTTCCGCCTCGCACAGTTCGGGGAACTCCTCGGCCACGTGCGAGACCGGGCAGTGGTGCTGGCAGATCTGCACCCCGTTGCCGACCGGACGGATCGAGGCGGCGAACCCGGCCGAGGTGAACGCCTCCGCGATCTCCTCGGCGGTGGACTCCACCTCCTCCGGCYTGTCCTCGGTCACCGGCGCGACGTCGCCGACGATGGACTGCACCCGACGTCGGGCGAAGTCCTCGATGGCCGCGTCGCCACCGATCTCCCGCAACTGCCGCATCGCGGCACCGGCGAGGTCGTCGTACGTGTGGCCGAGCTTGCCCCGACCCGCTGCGGTGATCTGGAACAGCTTCGCGGGACGGCCACGACCACGCTGCCGCCAACTGGCGGCACTCGCGGCTTGCGCCTCACCCGCATCGATGAGCGCATCCAGATGCCGTCGGACACCGGCCGCACTGAGACCGAGTCGCACGCCGATGTCGGTGGCCGAGATCGGCCCCTCCTCGACGAGCAATTGAACGACCGCCGCGCGAGTGTGTCCTTCGTGTGCACCGGCAACGGACACCGTGGAACCAGCGGAGGACGACGCAGTCACGTGAGCTGCGCTTTCTCCACTCGAACGTCGAGCCGCTTCCGATTTCACAACACCAGTGTGACGGAATTAGGCCCAGCGGTCCACGAAGGGTTGCCTGTGTAACGGGCGCCACACCGATTCGGCCGGGTCGTCGATCCGCCGTGACCGAAGTCCCCCGCCCGCCCCGCTACGCTGCACCGTGTGCCGCAGACCGAGATGGACAACGAGTCGGACGCCCCGGCCCGATCTCGGGCCGAGCGGGCGACGACCTTCGCCAAGCGCGCGCTCGGGATCGACGGGCGTTCCCCCCGCCCGTCGGTAGGCGACGCCCTCCACGGCGACGAACCGGAGTCGCCAGGTCTCAACGCCCGCGAGAACCGCCAACTGCACCACATCCGACTCTTCGGTGCGACCGGCGCAGTATTGATGGCCGTCGGCGCGCTGGGCGCGGGAGCGCAACCTGTTCTGCAGAACCCGGTCCAGGGCCTGCGGATCCTCGGCCTGCCGGCACGTATGCCGAGCGCGACCCTGAGCATGGCGATGACGGGCACCGTCATGGTGGTGCTGGCCTGGCTGCTGCTCGGCCGATTTGCGGTCGGAAACATCCGCGGCGGCCGAGCGCCCCGACAGCTCAGCCGGTCGCAACTCGACCGCACCCTTCTATTGTGGGTGATTCCCCTCACAGTCGCTCCGCCGATGTTCAGCCGCGACGTGTACTCCTACCTCGCGCAGAGTGAGATCACCGCCCGCGGCCTCGATCCGTACGAGATCGGACCGGCCGGGGCACTCGGCGTCGATCACGTCCTCACCCGGACCGTGCCGAACATCTGGCGTGAGACGCCGGCGCCCTACGGTCCCCTGTTCCTCTGGATGGGACGCGGAATCACCTACCTGACCGGCGACAACATCGTGGCCGGGATCTTCCTGCACCGCATTCTCGCGCTCGCCGGTGTCGCGCTGATCGTGTGGGCGCTGCCCCGCCTCG
Source organism: Rhodococcus sp. TAF43 (assembly GCF_052113525.1). NCBI lineage: Bacteria > Bacillati > Actinomycetota > Actinomycetes > Mycobacteriales > Nocardiaceae > Rhodococcus > Rhodococcus sp. TAF43. Next base: position 19,231 of record NZ_JBFRDL010000007.1, on the reverse strand, counting down.
CCCGCCGCTGCGGCGTCTCCGCTGTGAGCGCGTTGTGGCTGGGCGCGGCGAACCCACTGGTGCTGTTCCACCTGGTCGCCGGCATCCACAACGAGGCTCTCATGATCGGCCTGATGCTGGCCGGCGTCGAGGTGGCCCTGCGTGCTGTCGACAGCGTCCAACCGATCCGGGGCCGGGTCCTGCTCCTCCTGCTCGCGGGCGCGACGCTGATCGTGTTGTCCTCGACGATCAAGATTCCGTCGCTGCTGGCACTCGGTTTCGTCGGCATGGCCCTGGCCCGGCGGTGGGGCGGCAACCTCAAGGCACTGGTGTCCGCTGCGGCCATCCTCGGCGCGGTGACCATCGCGGTGACGGTGTTCGTCAGCGTCGCGAGCGGACTGGGCATGGGCTGGACCCAGACGCTCGGCACCGCAACGGAGGTGCGCAGCTGGATGTCGATCCCGACGTTGCTCGGACTGGGAACCGGTCTCGCGGGCGTCCTGCTCGGCCTCGGCGACCACACCACCGCTGTGCTCAGCCTCACACGACCGATCGCGTCGCTGATCGCCGCCTTCATCACGGTCCGCATGCTGATCGCCGTCCTAGTCGGACGAATCCATCCGGTGGGGGCGCTCGGCGTCTCGCTGGGCGCGATCRTCCTGCTCTTCCCCGTGGTGCAGCCCTGGTACCTGCTGTGGGCGGTGATCCCGCTGGCCGCGTGGGCCACCCGGCCCATCTTCCGTATCCCCGCGATCGCCTTCTCGTCGTTCGTCAGCGTGATCTTGATGCCCAACGGCGCCGAGTACGAGCCGTTCATGATCGTCCAGGCCGCCATCGCGACCGCGGTGACGAGCATCGCCCTGATCGTCCTGACACGGAATCAGCTGTTGTGGCGGGCGCAGCCCGGACCGCCGGCTCAGACTGATCCGGCCGGGGCTTAGGCTGGTTCCTCGTGATTGTCAGAGCGTCGAACACGACGTCCAACAGGGGCGGTCCCGCCGTGCGACTCGAGGGCGTGGTCAAGTCGTTCGGCGACCTGCGCGCGGTCGACGGACTCGACCTCACGCTCGAGTCCGCGCAGGTACTTGCCCTGCTCGGCCCCAACGGCGCCGGCAAGACCACGACCGTCGAAATGTGCGAGGGCTTCGTCTCCCCCGATGCCGGGTCGGTGCGCGTCCTCGGTCTCGACCCCATCGCCGACTCGGCCGCCCTGCGCCCGCGGATCGGCGTCATGCTCCAGGGCGGCGGCGCCTACCCCGGATCGAAGGCCGGGGAGATGCTCGACCTCGTGGCGTCATACTCGGCCGACCCGCTCGATCCCGAGTGGCTCCTGAAGAGCCTCGGATTGCAGGACGCGCGCCGGACGCCGTACCGACGACTGTCCGGTGGCCAGCAGCAGCGCCTCGCGCTCGCATGCGCACTCGTCGGGCGCCCCGAGCTGGTGTTCCTCGACGAACCGACCGCCGGCCTGGACGCGCAGGCCCGTCTGCTGGTGTGGGAGCTGATCGACGCCCTGCGCCGCGACGGCGTCAGCGTCCTGCTGACCACGCACCTGATGGACGAGGCCGAGGAACTGGCCGACGAACTGGTCATCATCGACCACGGGCAGATCGTCGCGTCCGGTACACCGTCCGAGGTCACCCGGACCGGGGCCGAGGGCCAGCTGAGCCTCGTCGCGCCGCCCGGTCTCGACCTCGAGCGTCTGCGCGCCGTCCTGCCTGCCGACTACCAGGCCCTCGAGCGCACTCCCGGCAACTACGCGGTGCGCGGCACCATCGATCCGCACATCGTCGCGGCGGTCACGTCGTGGTGTGCCGGACAGGACGCGCTCGCCACGGAGATCCGGGTGGACCAGCGCCGACTCGAGGACGTCTTCCTCGAACTCACCGGACGGGACCTGAGGGGATGAGCGTGACGCACCACGACCGCCTGGCCGACAACCGATTCGCCGACGGTACCTTCACGCCGCGCCCGCAGCCGGCGCCCGCGGCCCGCATGCTCGCCGCACAGACCCGGCTCGAGCTCACGCTGCTGCTGCGCAACGGCGAGCAGTTGCTCATCACGATGTTCATCCCGATCACCCTGCTGATCGGTCTGACTCTTCTCCCCGTCGGCGACTTCGGCGACGACCGCGTCGACACCATCGTCCCGGCCGTGATGATGGTCGCGATCATGTCGACGGCGTTCACGGGGCAGGCGATCGCGGTCGGCTTCGACCGGCGCTACGGCGCGCTGAAACGACTCGGGGCCACTCCCCTGCCGCGCTGGGGCATCATCGCGGGCAAGAGCGCGGCTGTCGTCATCGTCGTCGCGATGCAGTCCCTCCTGCTCGGAGCCATCGGCTTCGCCCTGGGCTGGCGGCCCGAGGTGCTCGGACTGCTCCTCGGCGGCGTCGTCATCGCGCTCGGCACGGTCACGTTCGCGGCGCTCGGCCTGTTGCTCGGCGGCACGCTGCGCGCCGAGATCGTTCTCGCCCTCGCCAACATCCTGTGGTTCGTGATGGCCGGTGTCGGCAGCGTCATCTTCGCCGATCAACTGCACAGTGGTGTCCGGATCGGCGCGCAGCTCATCCCGTCTGGGGCGCTGGCGCAGGCCCTCGAGGACGCGACCACGGGCAGCATCAACGTCATGTGCGTGGCAGTGCTGGCGGTGTGGGCGGCGGTGGCCGGTTTCGTCGCGACCCGCACCTTCAAGTTCACCTGACACGAGTATTCGTGCATTCGGCTCGTGTCGGGCGAAACGCTCCCGGCACCGACCGTCCGGTACCACAATGACCGTCGTGACTGCTTCCCTGATCACCGGACTCCGTCGTACCTCGATCGCCGCGTGCGGCGCACTCGCTCTGGCCCTGGCCCCGGTGACCGCGGATGCGGCCCCCGGGTGGGGGCCCCTCGCACCGGCCAACCCGTATCTGGGCCCCGACGGGACCTCCACCATGCACGGGGACGCCGGATCGTCGGACGCGACGCGGCTGGCCGGCCCGGGCGCCGGCGCGGTCTCGATCGCGCAGTACCCGCTCGCGTCGGCCTGCCCGACGCTGCTGCAGGGCTCCGACGGCCTGGGCGTCGCACTGTGCACGACGATGCTGGGCCGGACGCCCACCGTGCACCTGCTCGATCCGACCGCGTCGACGTTCCCGGTGGGTGGCACGCTGGCCCAGTTGGAGCTGGCCAGGGGCAGCCTGCTCGGCGGGGTGTACGCCTACCTGGATTCGGACGACCGCCTCGTGGTGGTCGACGGCAGCCGTCACCTGCTGCGGGTGGGCCACGCCCAGGACCCGGACGGCACCTGGACGCTCACGGTCGACTCGAGCACCGATCTGACGTCGGCGATTCCCGACGGCGACAACGTCACCGGACTCGCGCCCGACTGGGCCGGCAACGTGTGGTTCGCGACGGGCAACGGTGTCGTGGGCACGGTCGACCACACCGGCACCGCCCGCACCGTGCCCCTACCGGCGGGCGAACAGGTGCAGAACAGCATCTCGACGTCACCGACGGGCACCTCGGTCGCGTCCACCCACGCCACCTACCAGTTCACCGCCGGACCGGACTCGCAGCCGCAACTCGAGTGGCGGCAGGAGTACGACCGGGGGTCGGCGCGCAAGCCCGGCCAGCTCAGCTGGGGCACGGGTTCGACACCCACTTACTTCGGGCCCGCCACCGGATCCGAGTACGTCACGATCGTCGACAACGCCGACGGCCAGGTGAACCTGCTGGTCTACCGGTCCGACACCGGCGCCGAGATCTGCAAGGAACCGGTCCTGCCTCCGGGCGACGACGGCGGCAGCTTGTCGGGCAGCACCGGCAGCCTGAGCGGGAGCGCCACCGGGAGCACCGGATCGGGCAGCGGCAGCGAGAACTCCCCCATCGGCATCGGGCGCTCGGTGTTCGTCGCGAGCACCTATGGCTACCCGTACCCGACGGTCCCGGACGGCGCGGGCGAGGCGGTTCCCGCGTCGGCGCCGTTCCGCGGCGGGATGACGCGCGTGGACGTCGACACCGACGGCGAGGGCTGCAGCACCGTATGGCAGAACGAGGTCCGCAGTTCGGCGGTGCCGCACCTGTCCACGGCGGACGGCAACATCTACACGATGGTCCGGCAGGGACTGGACGCGACGACGCCGCTCGACGGCTTCGCCTACGCGGTGATCGACCCCGACACCGGCGCGGTGAAGACCACCAGGACGATCACCGGCACCATGCTCGGGGACACCCTGCAGATGTCGGCGCTGATCACCGAGGACGGCCGGTACATGCAGGGCACGATCTCGGGGATCGTGTCGGTCAACCCGGACGGCGGCGGCTCGAGCGGCTCGGGATCGTCGGGGTCGTGATCCCCGCGGTCGCCGGGCACCGGGCCCGGGTCGACGACACCCCGGCCGAGCCGGGCCCAACTACACCGCGTAGTGGAAGGCCCTCTACCATCGGGTTGTGCTGTATCGCGGGTTTGTGAGCCTGGTCAACCGTCTACCGCTGCCGTCGCTTGCGGTCCAGAAGTGGATCGCGATCGCGGTGATCGTGACGCAGGGCGGCATCGCGGTCACCGGATCGGTGGTCCGCGTGACGGCATCCGGCCTCGGATGCACCACCTGGCCGCAGTGCTACCCGGGCAGTTTCGTCCCGACCGGTGATTCGACGGCGCCCTGGTTCCACCAGACCATCGAGTTCGGTAACCGCCTGCTCACGTTCCTGGTGATCGCGACCGCCGCCGCGGTGGTCCTCGCGGTCACGCGCGCGGCGCGGCGGCGCGAGGTGCTCGTGTACGCGTGGCTGATGCCGCTGTCGACCGTCGCGCAGGCGGTGCTCGGCGGGATCACGGTGCTCACCGGGCTGCTCTGGTGGACGGTGGCGCTGCACCTGCTGGTGTCGATGGCAATGGTGTGGCTGTCGGTGATGCTGTACCACAAGATCGACCAACCGGACGACGGCGTCGAGGTCACCACCCTGCCCAAGCAGCTGAGCTGGCTGACCGCCCTCACCGGCGTCGCGCTGGCCGGCACGTTGGTGGCGGGAACGATGGTGACCGGTGCCGGCCCGCACGCCGGTGACAAGAACCCGGAGCGCACGGTCGAACGTCTGGACCTCGACATCACCAACCTGGTGCACCTGCATGCCGAGTTGCTCGTCGGCTACCTGGCGCTGCTGATCGGCCTGGGCTTCGGCCTGTACGCAGTCGGGGCGAGCGCCGAGGTGAAGCTGCGCCTGAAGGTCGTGATCGCGCTGGTCGTCGCACAGGCGTGCGTCGGACTCGTGCAGTTCTGGACGCACGTGCCGGCCGTGCTGGTGACGATCCACGTGGCGCTCGCCGGTGCGTGCACCGCCGCGACCGCTGCCCTGTACGCGGCGGGCCGGATCCGCGAGCCGGTGGCCGACCGCGCCGAAGCCGAAACTGTCGCGTCGGCCTGACGCCGCGTCACCACAACGAACGACGAAGGCCGGGTCCCCGCGACTACCGCGGGGACCCGGCCTTCTCAGGTGTCAGCGCTCGTTGCGAGCCTTCGGGAATCGCGTCTGGTGGGCCACCCAGCCCGCCATCTTCGCGAAATGACCCTTGCGCGGGGTCACGACACTGGTGAGGGCGCGGTCCCACTCGGAGACCGTGATCTCGTCGAACGAAGCCACGACGGCGTTGGCGATCGCGACCGTGTCGACCACCTGGTCGCCGAGGATGCCGTCGGCGCCGACGAGGGTGATGCGCACGCCCGCGCGACCCACCGGCTGGATGACCGCGCTCGCGGATCCACCGTGCTCGGACAGGAACTTGCGGATCGCGGCGACCGTGCCCGAGGGCAGGACCGGGGCCGCAGCGGTGCTCTGGGTATCGGTGCTCATGGGGCCAGACTACTGTGCGGTAGCCGAACGACCGTCACGACCTTCCGGTACCGCACGGCGTGAGCCGGTGTAGAACAAAGAGCATGCGTGCAATCGTGGTGTCCCAGTTCGGCGGTCCGGAGGTTCTCGTCCCCACAGAGGTGCCCGATCCGGAGATCGGCCCCGGTGACCTGCTGGTTGCCACGGAGGCGATCGGCATCAACTTCATCGACACGTACTTCCGCACCGGAACCTATGCCCGCGACGTCCCATACGTGCCCGGCGACGAGGGGTCCGGCGTGGTCCTCGAGGTCGGGTCCGACGTCACCGACTTCGCGGTGGGCGACCGCGTCGCGTGGGCGGCCGCGGCCGCCGGCTACGCGGAGAAGGTCGCGGTGCCCGCCGCGGTGGCGGTGAAGGTGCCCGCCGGCGTGGCTCCCGAGTTCGCGGCGTCGGCGCTGCTGCAGGGCATGACCGCGCACTACCTGATCGAGTCGGCGTTTCCCGCGCAGGCCGGGGACACCGTCCTCGTGCACGCCGGAGCCGGCGGGGTGGGCCTGCTGCTCACCCAGATGGCCGCCGCGAAGGACGTCAAGGTCATCACGACGGTGTCGAGCGACGAGAAGGAATCGCTGTCGCGCGAGGCCGGCGCGTGGCGGGTCCTACGGTACGGTGCCGGGCTCGCGGACCAGGTTCGTGAGCTCACCGGCGGCGAAGGGGTCGCCGCCGTGTACGACGGCGTCGGCAAGGACACGTTCGACGCGAGTCTCGCGTCGTTGCGGATCCGCGGCACCCTCGTGCTGTTCGGGGCCGCCAGCGGACCCGTCGCGCCCTTCGACCTGCAGCGTCTGAACTCCTCCGGATCGCTGTACGTCACCCGCCCCACGCTCGCGCACTACGTGCGGAATCGGGAAGAGCTGACGTGGCGCGCCGGTGCGGTACTGGACGCCATCGCCGCCGGGACATTGAAACTGCGCGTGGGCGGCACATATCCCCTCGCGGACGCCGCGCAGGCGCACCGGGACCTCGAGGGACGCCGGACCATCGGGTCGATCGTGCTGGTGCCCTAGCAAGCCCGTCGAACGACGGAGGCTGTCGAACGGCGAGGGCCCCGGTCGTCGAAACGACCAGGGCCCTCGCCGAGAGTTCGTCAGAAGTAACTGGCGATGGTGTTCCAGCCGAGCACGGAGTCGACGGCGAGTCCGCAGCACACGACCGCGAGGTAGTTGTTGGACTGCAGGAACAGCTTGAGCGGCTTGATCGGGGTGCCGCCGCGCACGCTGTTGTACAGCTGGTGAGCGACGAACAGGAACCACGCGCCGGCCAGCAGGGTGACGCCCGCGTAGATCCAGCCGGCCGCCGGGACCAGCGCCAGCGACGCGAGGACCGTCGCCCACGTGTAGATCACGATCTGCTTGGTGACGTGTTCCTCGGACGCGATGACCGGGAGCATCGGGACACCGGCAGCCTTGTAGTCCTCCTTGTAGCGCATCGCGAGCGCCCAGGTGTGCGGCGGCGTCCAGAAGAAGATGATCAGGAACAGGACGACCGGCTCCCAGCTCAGCGATCCGGTGACCGCGGCCCAGCCGACCATGACCGGCATGCAGCCGGCGGCGCCGCCCCAGATCACGTTCTGCCACGTCCGGCGCTTGAGCACCATCGTGTAGACGAGCACGTAGAAGGCGATGGTGAGAACCACGAGGAACCCGGCGAGCAGGTTGGCGCGCCACCACAGCCACAGGAACGAGGCGACACCGAGCGTCATGCCGAACACGAAAGCGTGCCGGGTCGGGACGGCCTGACGTGCGAGGGGACGCAGCGCCGTCCGCTTCATCACCTTGTCGATGTCGGCGTCGACGACGCAGTTGAGCGAGTTGGCGCTCGCCGCGCCCATCCATCCACCGAACAGCGTGCTGATGATGAGGACGAGATCGATGTGGCCGCGGTCCGCGAGCAGCATCGCCGGAATCGTGGCGACGAGCAGCAGCTCGATCACCCGCGGCTTCGTCAATGCGATGTACGCCAGAATCGTCGCCGAAACGCGGCCCCACAGCGTGGTGGTGTCCCGCGCAGTCTTCGATTCGGATGCGGCGGCGGGGCTGCCGAAGCCATGTCCGCTCGGCCGATGCCCTGTACGCACGCTATCTCCTTGCCCCACGCGACTACATCCTCGCTTGCTACTGCACTACTACAAACGATGGTAGACGCCGCAAACCTGCGAACCGAATCGACCCGAATGGGGAGGCACAACTAGGCTGGAGGCGCACAAGAGGCCCGCTAACGCCCACAGCTCCCTCCGGCTCCACGTACAACCATGTCAGGAGACATCTGCCCGTGTCGATCACAGACGAGATCCGCGTCCTCACGCAACCGGTCCACCCTGCCGATTGGACCGACCTGGACACCAAGGCCGTCGACACCGTCCGAGTCCTCGCCGCGGACGCCGTCCAGAAGGTCGGCAACGGCCACCCGGGCACCGCGATGAGCCTCGCACCTCTCGCCTACACCATGTTCCAGCGGGTGTTGCGCCACGATCCGAAGAACCCGGAATGGGTGGGTCGCGACCGCTTCGTCCTGTCCTGCGGCCACAGCAGCCTGACGCTGTACCTGCAGCTGTACTTGTCGGGTTACGGACTCGAGCTGTCCGACATCGAGGCACTGCGCACGTGGGGCTCGCTGACCCCGGGCCACCCGGAGTACGGCCACACGGTCGGCGTCGAGATGACCACCGGGCCGCTCGGCCAGGGCCTGGCGTCCTCGGTCGGCATGGCGATGGCCGCCCGCCGCGAGCGCGGCCTGTTCGATCCGGACGCCGCGGCCGGCGCCAGCCCGTTCGACCACTACGTCTACGTGATCGCCTCCGACGGTGACATGGAGGAAGGCGTCACGTCGGAGGCGTCGTCGATCGCCGGTGTCCAGCAGTTGGGCAACCTCGTCGTCTTCTACGACGACAACAAGATCTCGATCGAACACGACACCGCGATCGCCCTCGGCGAGGACGTCGCCAAGCGCTACGAGGCGTACGGCTGGCATGTGCAGACCGTCGAGGGCGGCGAGAACGTCTCCGCGATCCTCGACGCTGTCGAGGCCGCCAAGGCGGTCACCGACAAGCCGTCGATCATCCTGCTCCGCACGATCATCGGCTACCCGGCGCCGACCATGATGAACACCGGCGACGTGCACGGTGCCGCTCTGGGCGCCGAAGAGGTCGCCGGCGTCAAGCGGGCCCTCGGATTCGACCCGGAGAAGAGCTTCGACGTCGATCCGGCCGCGCTCGCGCACGCCCGTGAGGTCCTGGATCGAGGCGCCGCGGCACACGCACAGTGGCAGGCCGACTTCGACGCGTGGGCCGCTCGCGAGCCCGAGCGCAAGGCGCTGTTCGACCGCCTCCACGCCGGCGAGTTCCCCGAGGGCTGGACCGACAACCTGCCGACGTGGGACGCGGACGCCAAGGGCGTCGCCACCCGCAAGGCGTCGGGCAAGACCCTCAACGCGCTGGGCCCGATCCTGCCGGAGCTGTGGGGCGGCTCGGCCGACCTCGCCGGCAGCAACAACACCACGATCGACGGTTCCGACTCGTTCGGTCCGACGTCGATCTCCACCAAGGACTGGAACGCGCAGCCCTACGGCCGGACGCTGCACTTCGGCATCCGCGAGCACGCGATGGGCTCGATCCTCAACGGCATCGTGCTGCACGGACCCACCCGCGCCTACGGCGGCACGTTCCTCGTGTTCAGCGACTACATGCGTCCCGCGGTCCGACTGGCGTCGCTGATGAAGACGCCGGCGATCTACGTGTGGACGCACGACTCCATCGGTCTCGGCGAGGACGGCCCCACGCACCAGCCGATCGAGCACCTGGCCGCGCTGCGTGCGATCCCGAACATGTCCGTGATCCGTCCGGGTGACGCGAACGAGACCGCGCAGGCCTGGAAGGCCGCGCTCGAACACAAGACCGGCCCCACCGCCCTGGCCCTGACCCGTCAGGACATCCCGGTCCTCGAGGGCACCCGCGACAAGGCCGCCGAGGGCGTCGCCCGTGGCGCGTACATCCTGGCCGAGGCGTCGACGGGCACCCCCGAGGTGATCCTGCTGGGTACCGGTTCGGAGCTGCAGCTGGCCGTCGCCGCCCGCGAGGTGCTCGAAGCCGACGGCATCGCCACCCGCGTCGTGTCGGTCCCCTGCCTCGACTGGTTCGAGCAGCAGGACCAGGCCTACCGCGACGCGGTGCTGCCGCCGGCGGTGCGGGCCCGCGTCTCCGTCGAGGCCGGTATCGCGATGCCGTGGTACAAGTTCATCAGCAGTGACGGCGAGGCCGTGTCGATCGAGCACTACGGCGCTTCCGCCGACTACAAGACGCTGTTCCGCGAGTTCGGCTTCACGGCCGAGGCGGTCACCGATGCGGCTCGCCGCACCCTCGCACGTGTGAAGGGATGAATCACCATGACTGACACCGCAACCCAGAATGCAAACCTCGCGGCGCTGTCCGCGGCGGGTGTGTCCGTGTGGCTCGACGATCTGTCGCGCACGCGGCTCGAGACCGGCAACCTCGCGGAGCTGATCGCGACCCGCAGCGTCGTCGGCGTCACTACCAACCCGACGATCTTCCAGGGCGCCCTCACCAAGGGCGAGGCGTACGACGCGCAGCTGCGCGAGCTCGCGAAGAACGGCGCCGACGTCGACGAGACCGTCCGCGCGCTCACCACGGACGACGTCCGGGCAGCGTGCGAGGTGCTGGCCCCGCAGGCCGAGGCCTCCGACGGTGTCGACGGCCGGGTGTCGATCGAGGTCGATCCGCGACTGGCACACGAGACCGACGCGACGGTGGCGCAGGCCATCGAACTGTGGAAGCTCGTCGACCGCGACAACCTGCTGATCAAGATCCCGGCCACCAAGGCGGGTCTGCCCGCGATCACCCGGGTGATCGCGGAGGGCATCAGCGTCAACGTCACGCTGATCTTCTCGGTCGAGCGCTACGAGGCCGTCATCGACGCGTACCTCGCGGGCCTCGAGGCCGCGAAGTCCGCCGGACACGATCTGTCGAAGATCCACTCGGTCGCGTCGTTCTTCGTCTCCCGCGTGGACAGCGAGATCGACGGACAGCTCGAGAAGATCAGCTCGGACGCGGCGCTCGCACTGCGCGGCAAGGCCGGTTTGGCCAACGCCCGCCTCGCGTACGCCTCGTACCAGCAGGTGTTCGAGGGCGGGTCGCGCTGGGAGGCGCTGGCCGCCGCCGGCGCCCGCGTGCAGCGTCCGCTGTGGGCCTCGACCGGTGTGAAGAATCCCGACTACTCGGACACGCTGTACGTCACCGAGCTCGTCGCCCCTCACACGGTCAACACGATGCCGGAGAAGACCATGGAAGCGGTCGCCGATCACGGCGTCGTCTCCGGGGACACCATCTCGGGCACCGCCGCGGCGTCGCAGGCCGTCTTCGACCAGCTCGCCGCCGTCGGTATCGACATCCCCGCGGTGTTCGACAAGCTCGAGACGGAGGGCGTGGACAAGTTCGAGGTCTCGTGGAACGAGCTCCTCGACGCGATCTCGGAGCAGCTCACCGCTGCTCGAGAGAGCTGACCCCGTGAGCGGACCCGCGGCGGACGGTTGGACCAACCCACTTCGGGACAGCAGGGACCGGCGACTGCCTCGCATCGCCGGCCCCTGTGGCCTGGTGATCTTCGGTGTCACCGGCGATTTGGCTCGCAAGAAGCTGATGCCCGCGGTCTACGACCTCGCCAACAGAGGCCTCCTGCCGCCCGGGTTCGCTCTGGTCGGGTTCGCCCGGCGTGACTGGGTGGACCAGGATTTCGCCCAGGTCGTGCACGACGCCGTGCGCGAGCACGCCCGCACACCGTTCAGCGAGGACGTGTGGGAGCAGCTCGCGAAGGGCATTCGCTTCGTGCAGGGCAGCTTCGACGACGCCGAGGCCTTCACGAACCTCTCGAACACCCTCGACGCCCTGGACCGTGAACGCGGCACCCGCGGCAATCACGCTTTCTACCTGTCGATTCCGCCCGCCCAGTTCCCCACGGTGTGCGAACAGCTGTCGACGTCGGGTCTGGCCAAGTCCGCCGACGGGCAGTGGCGCCGGGTGGTCATCGAGAAGCCGTTCGGGCACGACCTCGAGAGCGCGCAGGAACTCAATGCGGTGGTGAACAACGTGTTCCCGGAGGACACGGTGTTCCGCATCGATCACTACCTGGGCAAGGAGACGGTCCAGAACATCCTGGCGCTGCGGTTCGCGAACCAGTTGTTCGACCCGATCTGGAACGCGCACTACGTCGACCACGTGCAGATCACGATGGCCGAGGACATCGGTCTCGGGGGGCGCGCCGGGTACTACGACGGTATCGGCGCCGCACGGGACGTCATCCAGAACCACCTGCTGCAGCTGCTGGCGTTCACCGCGATGGAGGAGCCGATCAGCTTCGAACCGTCCGAGCTGCAGGCCGAGAAGATCAAGGTGCTCTCCGCGACCCGCCTCGCCGAGCCCCTCGACGAGACCACCGCACGCGGTCAGTACGCCGGTGGGTGGCAGGGCGGACGCAAGGTCGTCGGCCTCCTCGAGGAGGAGGGATTCGCGAAGGACTCCACCACCGAGACCTACGCGGCGATCACCCTCGAGGTGGACACCCGCCGCTGGGCCGGGGTGCCGTTCTACCTGCGTACGGGAAAACGGCTGGGCCGCAGGGTCACCGAGATCGCCGTCGTGTTCAAGCGGGCCCCGCATCTGCCGTTCGACGCGACCATGACCGAGGACCTCGGCCAGAACGCCCTCGTGATCCGGGTCCAGCCCGACGAGGGCGTCACCATGCGGTTCGGCTCCAAGGTGCCGGGATCGAGCATGGAGGTCCGGGACGTCAACATGGACTTCAGCTATGGACAGGCGTTCACCGAGTCCTCCCCGGAGGCCTACGAGCGGCTGATCCTCGATGTCCTGCTGGGCGAGCCGTCCCTGTTCCCCGTCAACGCCGAGGTCGAGTTGTCGTGGAAGATCCTCGACCCGGTCCTCGAACACTGGGCGAAGCAGGGCAAGCCCGAGCCCTACGAGGCAGGCACGTGGGGTCCGCCGTCGGCGCAGGAAATGATGCGCCGCACCGGTCGTGAATGGAGAAGGCCGTGATCATCGAGCTGCCGGGAACCACCACCGGAGCGATCAACAAGAAGCTCGTCGAGCTCCGCGAGTCCGGCGGCGCCGTCACGTTGGGCCGCGTCCTGACGCTGGTCGTGTGCACCCGGGACAGCAAGAACTCCGAGGACGTCATCGACGCCGCGAACGAGGCCAGCCGGGAGCATCCCTGCCGCGTCATCGTGGTGGCGCGCGGATCCCGCTCGGAGGAGACACATCTCGACGCCGAGATCCGGGTCGGCGGCGACGCCGGCGCCTCCGAGGTCGTGGTGCTGCGGGTGTACGGAGAGCTTGCCGACCACGAGGCGAGTGTCGTCGTCCCGTTCCTGCTGCCCGACACCCCCGTCGTCGCGTGGTGGCCCGAAGACGCCCCCACCGTGCCGGCACTGGATCCGGTGGGTCGCCTGGCGATCCGCCGCATCACCGACGCCACCGGCGCCGAGGACCCGACATCGACGATCAAGAGCCGGCTCGGGTCGTACACCGCCGGGGACACCGACCTGGCGTGGAGCCGGGTCACGTACTGGCGCGCGCTGCTGACCTCCGCCCTCGACCAGCCGCCGCACGAGCGCATCGTCTCGGCGACGGTGTCGGGTCTGGCCACCGAACCGGCCCTCGACGTGCTCGCGGGCTGGCTGGCCGATCGCATCGACGGCCCGGTCCGCCGGCAGACCGGTGATCTGTTCGTCGAGCTGAAGCTCGCGAACGACACCATCTCGATCAGCCGCCCGCAGGCCGAGACGACCGCGACGCTGAGCCGGACCGGTCAGCCCGACGCCCTGGTGGCGCTGGCCCGGCGCGAGACCCGCGACTGCCTCGCCGAGGAACTGCGCCGACTGGACCCGGACGAGATCTACGAGGCCGCCCTGACCGGACTGTCGAAGGTGGAATATGTCTGACGTGAATGCACAGCAGGAGATCCAGCGGTACCCGGACACCGACGCACTGGTGCAGGCTGCGGCCACGCGGTTCGTCGACGCCGTCGTCGCGGCGCAGCGCGAGCGCGGGTCGGCATCGGTGGTCCTCACCGGAGGCGGCACCGGCATCGCACTGCTCGAGCACGTCCGCAAGAACCCGGGTGCGATCGACTGGTCGGCGCTCGACGTGTTCTTCGGCGACGAACGCTTCCTGCCCTCGGGTGATCCCGAGCGCAACGAGGTGCAGGCACACCAGGCCCTGCTCGACCACGTCCCGGTCGACCAGTCCCGGGTGCACGTGGTGGCGGCATCGGACGGCGCGTACAACAGCGATCCGGTCACCGCGGCGGCCGCGTACGCCGAGGTGCTCGATGCGTTCGGGTCCGATCGCACCGGCCCGTTGTTCGACATCCACCTGCTGGGTATGGGCGGTGAGGGACATATCAATTCGCTGTTCCCCCACACCGATGCGGTCCGCGAGAGTAAGCAGCTGGTCGTCGCCGTCACCGACTCCCCCAAGCCGCCGGCGGTCCGCGTGACGCTCACGCTGCCGGCGCTGCAGTCGGCGCGCGAGGTGTGGCTCATCGTCTCGGGCGAGGCGAAGGCCGACGCGGTCGCCGCCGCGATCGGAGGCGCATCCGCCGAGGAGATCCCGGCCGCGGGTGCTCGGGGGATCGAGAAGACCGTGTGGCTGCTCGACGAGACCGCGGCGGGCGCACTGCCCCGCGCCTGACCTCGACGTCCGTCATTCCGGCTGGTCGTCGACGGGCCGGACCGACTGCGGAGGTTCACCGGTGTCGGCCACGATCGGTCGTGGCCGACATCCGGTCGACAGCAGTCCACCGCTGCGCGGCCCGGCCGACGCGCGCAATGTCGGCCGCCGATACGTGGCTCCCCTCGGGCACCGATCCATTCGCCCACTCCCTCCGCCGCCGTTCCCCTTTTTCGAATCCGTTCGCTCTGTAGGACGCGACGAATCGTCGAACGGTTCCCTCGCCGCCGCCGGCCGGGTCCCGGCGCTACTATTCCGTCGTGAACCGCACCGAGTACCTGTCGGAACTGGCGACCGTCCTCGGCCGCTACACGGAGACTGCCGCGCAGCGGATTTCGGAGATTCTCGACGCCTGCCCCACCGAGGCGACCGCCCTGTGGTTCGACGTGTTCCCCGATCAGGACGGGGAGGGAACCTTCGATGTGTGGGCGCGATTCGACGGCCCGGACGCCTTCGTGCTGAACCGGCCGATCGACGACCACCGCCACCTGTTCGGGGTGGTCCACACCGAGGACGGACTCGACCCCGACGTTCCGCTCTGGCCCACCCGCAACACGCCCTTCTGCATCCAGGACACGGTGGTCGACGCCGCCGCGACCTGGCTCACGACGTTGTGGTCCCGGGTCGGTGAGGGTCGCTCGAGGGTGCCCTGGCACATCGAGGGCGACGACGGCTACGGAACCATCACCCCGCTGCTGTTCACCCCGCCGACCGGGTAGGGACCGCGGCGTACGGGGCCCTGCACCCCAGAGCGTGTCTCCTGAAGAGAGACGGTCGGATCGGAGCACCTGGCTGCGACTCCTCGCCGAACAGGAGACGAACCCCAGCCCCCGTGAGCAACTCGGTTGGCCCGCAATGATCAACTTGGGTCGCCCAGTTCCCGAGGCGGTCGAGTTCACCTCCAGGCCCCCGTGATTCACTCTGTACCGAGATGTCGCCGGCGAAGGGCTGCCGGTCGAACGTATGGGGAGACGAACATGCAGTTGGTGCAGCGATCCAAGAGGATCCTCGAGGCGCACCTGACCGGCGACACTATCCGCGCACTGAGCGGATCGATGATCGCCTACGACGGCAAGGTCACGTTCAAGTCCGCCGGATTCGGTGGCGGCGACGGGGTGCTCGCAGCGCTGAAACAACGCACCACCGGCGAGGGTTTGTCGCTGATGGAGTGCACCGGCACCGGCACCGTCTATCTCGCGCACGACGCCGCAGATCTCACCCTCATCGAAATGGCGGGCGAGACGCTGCAGGTCGAATCCGAACAGTTACTGGCACTGACCGGGAACCTACGCACCGCCGTGTCATTCACCGGACTGCGCGGAGCGATGAGCGGCCAGGGCCTGTTCACCACCACGGTCACCGGCACCGGCCAGGTCGCATTGATGTCCCACGGCGGTCCTCTCGTCCACCTCGAGGTGGCCCCGCAGCACCCACTGGTCGTCGACCCCGATGCGTTCGTGTGCGCTCGCGGTCAACTCACCCAGTCGTTCGTCACCGATGCGTCCTGGCGGACCGCGGTGGGCCAGGGCAACGGTGAGGCGTTCTCCCTGAAGTGGGACGGCACAGGCGTGGTGTCGATCCAACCGGCCGAACGCTGATCCGTCACAGCGGAGACAGGGAGCAACGGATGTTCACACAGGTCAACGACAAAGTTGTCACCGTGGATCTGGGCCGGACAGGGCCCGTGGTGGCGCGCCGCGGCGCGATGCTGTTCTACACCGGGCAGGTGCAGTTCACCCCGCACCACGTCCCGGGTCTCGGGGGCGGTGGCGGGCTCGGGGCCATGGCCGGCCGAATGCTCCACGGCGAGCACGAGGCGACGATGCTCGCGCAGGGAACCGGCTCCGTGCACTACGGGTTCCGCGGAATCGAAACCCACATCGTCGACGTTTCGGCCGCGGGGCAACTGCGAGTCGAAGCCTCCCGTCTGCTGGCCTACACGAGCGGGTTGCAGGTCTCGGTCGTCTCCGCAGCCGCCCCGTCCAGTGGTGGGGGCGGCGGATTGCGGGGGACGCTGCGTGGCGCCGCCGCAGGAGTGGCCACCGGGCAAGGCATGTCGACCACACAGCTCTCCGGGCACGGTTTCGCGGTGGTCCTCGGTCACGGCGGATTTCTGGAACTCCAGGTCACCCCCGATCGGCCGGTGATGGTCGATCCGCAGGCCTACGTCGCAGCCCTCGGGTCGGTGACGACGACATTGAAGTCCGGAATGAGCTGGCGCAACGTCGCCCGCAGCGGCGGGGAGAACATACAACTCGAGTGCACCGGTCACGGTGTGGTGTTGGTCCAGGCATCGGAGGAGAAACTGTGAGCACGGTCTGGAATCCGGCGACGCTGCCCGGCAACGACAACATCCCAGGCAACCACTACACGTTCACCGTGGATCTGCAGCACCCGTGGTTCATGTCCAAGGGCGCGATGATCGCCTACTACGGGCAGATGACGTTCACCTCGCTCCAGCACAGTTTGCAGGGCCACATGCTGCAGATGGTCGCCCAGCAGTTCTCCGCTCCCCTGCACCTGCACGACTTCGTCGTCGCCGACGGACAGGGCAAGCTGATCCTCGGCGACCGCGGCTACGACATCAACTCCTACGACCTCGATGACGGCAACCTGACCATTCGAGCCGCGAACCTTCTGGCGTTCGAGCCCGCCCTGGCGCTCAACCAATCGATCGTTCCGGGCTTTGTGACGCTGATCGGCACCGGCAAGTTCCTCGCGTCATCGAACGGGCCGGTCATGTTCGTCGAGCCACCGGTGCGGGTGGACCCGGAAGCGCTTGTCGGGTGGGCGGACTGCCCGTCGCCGAGCCACCACTTCGACCAAGCGTGGGTGACCGGGTTCGTGCAGGCCGCCGCGCGCCGCGTCGGCGTGCAGTCGGGCGAGGAACGGCAATACGACTTCACCGGCGCCGGCACCGTGTTGGTGCAGTCCAGCGAGAAGGTCATCAACGATCAGTCGCTGGTTCGTAGCATCCTCGGCATGCTGCCGGGGGTCTCCTCGCCAGGACTGCATCAGATCAACCAGGAGATCAGCAGCCAGCTGGGAAGCCAGCATTGACGACATCGGTGATCGGTGTCGGGATTCGGCACGAGCCGCATGGTGCCCGAGCGGTGGGGTCATATGCTTCGCGGCGATGAGCCAGTCACGCAACAGCATCCGCCAGAGGGTCCGCCCGGGCTCCTCCTCCTGCCGAAAGGACTGACCGACCCGTGACCGCCCTGACCCGAGGCGCCAATACCAGCGTCGCCACCACTGCCACCACGATCGGAGTGACCGGAACCTCTCCCGGCAGCGTCGACCTGTTCGTGTTCCAACTCGACGAGCGTCGCAAGGTCCGCAGCGACGAGGACCTGGTGTTCTTCAACAACCCGACCTCCCCGGAGGGTGCAGTCACCCTCGTGGCCCAGGGGCAGGTGCGACTCGATCTCGCGGCGATYCCCGCGGGAATCGAGCGGATCGCGATAGCGGTGTCGGTCGACGAAACCGTAACCGGCCCACTGTCGGCGGTGCCCGCGCTGGCGGTTGCCGTGACCCAACCTGGCGGGACGACCGTCACCGCGGCTGCGGAGGGACTGACCACCGAGCGCTCCGCGGTGCTGCTCGAGGTGTACCGCCGGAACGGGGCATGGAAGGTTCGCAACGTCTCCGCCGGATGGAACGACGGCCTGGTCGCATTGGTCACCGAGCATGGCGTCGCCGTTGACGACACACCGGCACAACCCACCACCTCCATCTCCGTACCTGCTGTCACGGCAACCGCGCCGACCCCACCTGCGGGGGTGGCGACGGTGGACGCAGACGGGGTTCGCACGGTTCCGGCTGAGGCGAAGCTGTCGCTGGAGAAGCGACAGAAGCTGGACCTGCGCAAGAAGGAGGTCGCGAAGGTCCTGCTCGCCAACGGCGCCCGAGACTACGTCGGTCGGGTGATCCTGGTGATCGACAAGACCGGATCGATGAGCCGGCGCTACTCTGACGGCGAGGTGCAGGAGACTGTGCGCCGCATGGTCCCGGTGGCCACGCAGCTCGACGCCGACGGACAGCTCGAGGCATACCTGTACGGCGTCAATTTCGCCAAGCTCCCCGACGTGACAGTCGACCGCGCCGACCAGTGGATCGACGAGTACATCCATCTGCAAGGGGTACACGGCGGTATCGACTACGACAACGAGATCGGTGGCTTCAACGACGAGATCCCCATCATGACTGAGGTTCTCGCCGGCTTGGACGAGAACACCACCGTACCGACGCTGATCCTGTTCTTCACCGATGGCGGATTCAGCAAACGCTCTGCCATCGAAAAGCTGATGCGCCGGGCATCAGCTCGGCCGGCGTTCTGGCAGTTCATCGGGATCGGCCGAAGCAGCTTCGGTGTGCTCGAGAAGCTCGACACAATGTCCGGTCGGAAAGTCGACAATGCGGGATTCTTCTCCGTGAACAAAGTCGACGCGCTCTCCGATGCGGAGCTGTACCGACTCCTGTTGTCGGAGTATCCAGATTGGCTGCGCGCCGCCCGCGCCGCGCACATCTTGCGCTGACACCGGGCCGCAGGGAGACACGCACTAGCCGAGCGCGGTCCGCAGCGCCGCGCCCAGTTCCGGCGATGAGCTCATCGGCAGCG